>JAEWJQ010000166.1 GCA_023386515.1 Pseudomonadota bacterium
GAGCGGGGAAAGGCAAGCGAGCATATCTTGTTCCCCGGCAAGCGATCACGCCGCGGGACCCGGACGTCCGGTCAGCCCGGCTTGCCACTGATCGACTACGCCCGTAATCAAATGCAACGACACCGACTCGAAAGTGATTGTCGATGGGCCTTCCGCCACTTGCCGCCTTGTTGCTCAGCCTGTCCCCGGCGCCCGCCATCCCCCCAGCGCAAGCCGTGGTGGCTCAGGACGACCAGACGCTGGTGGCGCTGTTCGACGCCGACCAAGCGATCCGCAAGGCGGTCAGCGCGACCAAGCCTATCGACGTCGCGCTGGCGCGGCGTATGGTCGCGGAGGATGCAGACCGTCGCATCAAGGCGCGGGCGCTGCTGGCGGACGGCCATGTCCGCACCGCCGAAGACTTCTACCGCGCTGCCTTCATCCTGCAACACGGCACCAAGGCGCCGGACTACCTTCTCGCCCATTCGCTGGCCCTCGCGGCTGCGGCGCGGGGCAAGGTGGAGGCGCAGTGGATCGCCGCAGCCACGCTGGACCGGTATCTGATGGCGACCGGCCAGCCGCAAATCTATGGCACGCAATATGTCCGCGACACGCGCAACGGCGCGACCGGCCTGACGATGGAACCGTACGACCCGAGCCTGGTGCCCGACACGCTGCGCACGGCATTGGGCGTCCCCACCCGGGCGGAGCAGCAAGCCCGGCTGGCCGCCGACTGATCGTCGGTTCGGAGGCTGATGAGCCGGGGTGGGCTGCCGGCCTAGCATGCCCGCGCCGCGTCATGCGGCGCCTCGTCATCGTTGGCGGGCACAGATCGGCGCGGCCGGACGGTTCGCCGACGGCGCAAGCGCCTGGCACGACGACGCGGCAGGGAGTTGCGAGCGAAATCGCCGCGGCCGCGCCACGCGGCGACTGCGGCAGCGACGGCGACGATCGTGTCGAACCCCAACGACCATTCCACCGCCGACACCCACAGCGCGACGTCGGGCACTGCGGTGACGAACAGGCGGGCGGCCGATCCGTCGTCGCAACAGACCATGACGACGCTCGCGACCAACACGGTCAGGCCGATCACGGCATCGGCGCGGCCGACCGCGGAGAGCCGCGCCGCGGGGACCAGCACAAGACAACGGCGCAGCCACAAGCCGATCGCCGTCCGCGGCGCTATCGCAAGTACAAGCCAGCAAAAGAGAAACGTCGTGATGATCGCCGTCATCGTTCCCCCGATCGCCGGCGTTCTCCAAACCGGCTATTCCCCCGCGAACACGCCCTTCAGCTTGGCGAAGAAGCCGTGGCTCGCCGGGCATTCGTCGCCCGTCTCCGTCTCGCGGAACAGTTCGAGCAATTCGCGCTGCCGGGTCGACAGCTTGGTCGGCGTCTCGACCTCGATCTGAACGACGAGGTCACCCTGCCCCCGGCCCTGCAGCACCGGCATGCCGGCGCCGCGCTGGCGCAACTGCTTGCCGGACTGGATGCCCGCCGGGATCTTGATCTCGTGCTTGACGCCGTCGAGCCCCGGGATCGACAGCATGCCGCCGAGCGCCGCAGTGGTGAAGCTGATCGGCGCACGCGCGAACAGCGTCGTGCCCTCGCGCTCGAAGATCGCGTGCCGCTTGACGTGGAGGAAGATGTAGAGATCGCCGGCCGGCGCGCCGCGCGGCCCCGCCTCGCCCTCGCCGGTCAGGCGGATGCGCGTGCCCTCGTCGACGCCGGGCGGCACGTTGACGGCGAGCGTCTTGGTCCGTTCGATCCGGCCGTCGCCGCGGCAGTCGGCGCACGGATCCGCGATCACCTGACCCGATCCCTGGCAGACCGGGCAGGCGCGTTCGACGACGAAGAAGCCCTGCTGCGCGCGCACCTTGCCATGGCCGGCGCAATGGCGGCAGGTCGTCGCCTGCGTGCCCGGCTTGGCACCCGTGCCCTGGCAGGTGTCGCATTGCGCGGACACGTCGACGGTGATCTCGGTCGATTTGCCGTGGAACGCCTCTTCGAGGCTGATCTCCATGTCGTAGCGCAGGTCGGCGCCACGCCGCGGCTGCGCGCGTCCACCGCCGCGCCCGCCGCCCATGAATTCGCCGAACACGCTTTCGAAAATGTCGGAGAAGGCGCCGAAATCCTGCGCGCCCCCGCCACCGCCGCCGCCGTTCTGGAAAGCGGCATGGCCATAGCGATCGTAGGCGGCGCGCTTCTGCGGGTCCTTCAGGACCTCATAGGCCTCGCTGACCGCCTTGAACTTGGCTTCGGAATCCTTGCACCCGGCATTCTTGTCCGGATGGTATTTCATCGCGAGCTTGCGATAGGCGGACTTCAGCGTCGCACCGTCCGCATCACGCTCGCATTCGAGCAGCTCGTAATAGTCGACTGTGGTGCTCATGCCCGCCCTCTAAGCCCGTACCGCCCCGCCGGCGGAAAGTCGCAAAAGTCGCACTCCTGCGACCCCCGCGCGACGGGGTGGATGACGGCTCTTACGCCTTGTGGTCGTCGACTTCCGAGAATTCGGCGTCGACCACGTCATCGGCCTTCGCCTCTTCGCTCGTCGCGCCGCCCTGCGGCGAGGCATCGGCCTGCTGCTGCTTCTCGTAGATCGCCTGGCCGAGCTTCATCGCGACCTGCGCGAGCGCCTGCGCCTTCTCGGTCATGCGATCGGCATCGTTCGATTCGACCGCCGACTTGGCCTCATCGATCGCCGCCTGGATCTCGGACTTCAGCGATTCGTCGACCTTGTCGCCATTGTCGGCAAGCTGACGCTCCGTCGTGTGGATCAGGCTTTCGGCGTTGTTCTTCGCCTCGGCCGCCGCACGGCGCTTCTTGTCCTCCTCGGCGAACTGCTCGGCGTCGCGGACCATCTGCTCGATGTCGTTGTCGCTCAGACCACCCGACGCCTGGATTCGGATCTGCTGCTCCTTGCCGGTGCCCTTGTCCTTCGCCGAGACGTTGACGATGCCGTTGGCGTCGATGTCGAACGTCACCTCGATCTGCGGCACGCCGCGCGGCGCCGGCGGGATGCCGACCAGGTCGAACTGGCCGAGCAGCTTGTTGTCCGCCGCCATTTCGCGCTCGCCCTGGAAGACGCGGATCGTCACCGCGCCCTGATTGTCGTCCGCGGTCGAATAGGTCTGCGACTTCTTGGTCGGGATCGTCGTGTTGCGGTCGATCATCCGGGTGAACACGCCACCCAGCGTCTCGATGCCGAGCGACAGCGGCGTCACGTCGAGCAGCAGCACGTCCTTGACGTCGCCCTGCAGCACGCCCGCCTGGATCGCGGCACCCATCGCGACAACCTCGTCCGGATTGACGCCGGTATGCGGTTCCTTGCCGAAGAACTGCTTCACGGCCTCGCGCACCTTCGGCATGCGGGTCATGCCGCCGACCAGCACGACTTCGCTGATGTCGCCGGTCTTCACGCCGGCATCGGCGAGCGCCTTCTTCATCGGCTCGATCGTGCGCTGGATCAGGCCGTCGACCAGACGCTCCAGATCGGCGCGGCTGATCGTCTTAACGAGGTGCTTCGGGCCGTTCTGGTCGGCGGTGATGAAGGGCAAATTGACCTCGGTCGACGCCGCCGACGACAGCTCGATCTTCGCCTTCTCGGCCGCTTCCTTCAGGCGCTGCAGCGCGAGCTTGTCCTTGGTGAGGTCGATGCCCTCATCCTTCTTGAAGCCCTCGGCCAGATAATCGACCAGCTTGTTGTCGAAATCCTCGCCACCCAGGAAGGTGTCGCCGTTGGTCGCCTTCACCTCGAACACGCCGTCGCCGATCTCGAGGATCGAGACGTCGAAGGTGCCGCCGCCGAGGTCGTAGACCGCGATCGTCTTGCCGTCCTGCTTCTCGAGGCCATAGGCCAGCGCCGCCGCGGTCGGCTCGTTGATGATGCGCAGCACTTCGAGGCCGGCGATCTGGCCGGCGTCCTTGGTCGCCTGGCGCTGCGCGTCGTTGAAGTAGGCCGGGACGGTGATCACCGCCTGCGTCACCGTCTCGCCGAGATACGATTCGGCGGTTTCCTTCATCTTCTGCAGCGTGAAGGCGCTGATCTGCGACGGCGAATAATCCTTGCCGCCGGCCTGCACCCACGCATCGCCGTTGCCGCCACGAACGATGTGGTACGGCACCAGTTCGGTGTCCTTCTTGGTGATCGGATCGTCGAAGCGGCGGCCGATCAGACGCTTCACCGCGAAAATCGTGTTTTCGCCGTTGGTCACCGCCTGCCGCTTCGCCGGCTGGCCGACCAGCCGCTCGCCGTCCTTGGCGAAGGCGACGATCGACGGCGTCGTGCGCGCGCCCTCGGCGTTCTCGATCACCTTGGGCTTGCCGCCCTCCATCACCGCAACGCAGCTGTTGGTGGTGCCGAGATCGATACCGATTACTTTAGCCATACGTGCTTAACCCTAGCCCCTGACAAACAAACCATGAGGGATGCACCCCGTTACGGCAGCGCAATCTCCTCGTCACGGCGGCGATATAGGTGGGGTTCGCCTTGCCGCAAGAACTGCGGTTCCATAGAGCAAGCGAGGAAGTTCCCGGACGGAGACACCAGCGTGATGCGGCGACAGATAGCGGGCGTGCTCGCGGTAACGATGGCGGCGTCGCTGGCGGGGTGCGTCAAGCCCGATCCGCTGAGCATGACCAACGCCTGGGTGCGGTTGCCCGCCGTACCGGGACGGCCGGCGGCGGGGTATTTCACGCTGCACGGCGGCAAGACGCCGCAGACGGTCATCGCCGCCAATTCCGACGTGTCGCTGCGCGCCGAGATGCATGAGAGCGCCGCCGGTGCGGGCGGCACGGCGACGATGCGGCCGCTGACCAGCGTCGCGCTGCCGGCGGACACCGATGTCGCCTTCGCGCCGGGCGGGCGCCACGTCATGCTGTTCGACGTCAACCGCGCGGTCAAGCCGGGCGACCGCGTCACGCTGACCGCGACGCTGGCCAATGGCGCCCGGATCAGCGCGCGCGCGACGGTGATCGCGCCGGGAGCGCCGGCGCCGCAGTTCTGATCCGATGATCGACCGGACGCTCACCCCCGGCGAGATCGCGCTCGCCCGCACCGTCTTTCACGACGCGATCGATTATGCCGCGGTGCGCATCGCCCGGCGCAAATGGGCGTTCTTCCAGCCGCGCGACACGGTGATGGCGCCGCGTGGCTGCATCCATTTCCATCCCGGCGGCAGCGCCTATCGCGACGATTTCGCGGCGGCGCGCCTTGCCGACCAAGGCCTGTTCATTCACGAGATGGTGCACATCTGGCAGCATCAGCGCGGCATCTTCCTGCCGCTCGCCCGCCATCCTTTCTGCCGCTACAGCTATGCGTTCAAGCCGGGCCAGCCGTTGAATCGCTACGGCATCGAACAGCAGGGCGAGATCGTCCGCCACGCCTTCCTGCTACCCCACGGCGCCGCCGTGGCAGGCGCGCCGCCGCTCGCCCAATATGAGACGCTGCTGCCGTTCGGCTGACGCCGACCGCCCGGTCAGAGCGCGTCGAGGTCGATCGGGCCATGCCGGTCGAGCCAGTTCGGCGCTTCCGGCATCGGATATTTCAGCCCCGTCGCGCAGTTGAACAGCACGACGCGCTCGTCCTCGTCGACCTCGCCGGTCCGCAGCGCCTCGCGATAGGCGGCAAGCGTCGCGCCGCCCTCCGGGCACAGCAGCAAGCCGTCCGCGCGCGCGCACTCCTCCACCGCCTTCAGGATGGCGGGATCGCCGACGCCGACCGCCTTGCCGCCGCTTTCGCGGACCGCCCGCAGGATCAGGAAATCGCCGACCGCGCGCGGCACGCGGATGCCGGCGGCGACGGTGTGCGCATCCTCCCAGCGCTCGGCATGTTCCTCGCCCGCCTCGAAGGCGCGGACGATCGGAGCGCAGCCGGATGCCTGCACCGCATACATGCGCGGCCGCTTCGCGCCGATCCAGCCGAGCTTCTCCAGCTCGTCGAACGCCTTCCACATGCCGATCAGCCCGGTGCCGCCGCCGGTGGGATAGAAGATCGCATCCGGCAATTGCCAGCCGAGCTGCGCGGCCAGTTCCAGCCCCATCGTCTTCTTGCCCTCGATCCGATAGGGCTCCTTCAGCGTCGACAGGTCGAACCAGCGCCCCTCCGCCGCGCCCTTGCCGACGATCGCGCCGCAATCGTCGATCAGCCCGTTGACCCGGTAGACGCGCGCGCCCTGCATCGCGATCTCGCGGACGTTCACCTCCGGCGTGTCCTCGGGGCAGAAGACGATCGTCTCGATCCCGACGCGGCTCGCATAAGCGGCGAGCGCCGCCCCCGCATTGCCGTTGGTCGGCATCGCGATCCGCTTGATGCCCAGTTCCTTCGCCATCGCCACCGCCATGACGAGGCCGCGCGCCTTGAAGCTGCCGGTCGGCAACCGCCCTTCGTCCTTTACCAGTACATTGCCGCCACCGGCGCTCTTCGGGATCGGTATCAGCGGCGTCTCGATCTCGCCCAGGCTGACGACATTCTCCGTCCGCCGCACCGGCAGCAGTTCGCGCCAGCGCCACAGATCGGTCGGCCGCGCCTCCAGCATCGGCCGCGGCAGATTGGCGCGGACGGCATCGAGATCGTAGCGGACCAGCAGCGGCCGCGCGACGCGCGACAGGCCATGCACCGTGTCGGCGTCGTAGCGCTCGCCCGTCATCGAGCATTCGAGATGCGTGACGAAGGTCGCGCGATCGGCGGTGAGATTGGCGTTCATGGCGACATTCCTAGCCGTGCCAGCGAGATGCCGTCCACTTGAATGCATCGCAGATCGTAGTTACAATCAGCCGTGGACATCGAGTTCGACCCGGCCAAGGACGCGGTGAATCGCGCGAAGCATGGCGTGTCGCTGGCGTTTGGAGAACGAGTCTTCGAAGATGCGGCTCATGTTCTCATCGCATCCGCTCGGCCTGACGACGGGGAGTCGCGGTGGAAAG
>JAEWJQ010000201.1 GCA_023386515.1 Pseudomonadota bacterium
ACTGAAGGGCTTCTGGAGGATCAGGCTGTTGGGAACGCCCTCACCCTTGAACTCGCCATAGCTGTCGCCGGTGACGTAGACGATCGGCAGGTGCGGCACGATCTCGCGGGCGCAGCGCGCAATTTCCCAGCCATCGATGCCTTCGCCGAGCCGGATGTCGGCGACCAGCACGTCGACCCCATAGGCGCCGCTGCCCAGCATGTTCAGCGCCTCGCCGCTGTTGCGGGCGCTGATGACGGTAAAGCCCTGATCCTCCAGCCCATCTTCCAGGAACATCAGGACGGTGGGGTCATCTTCCACCGCCAGCACGGTCATCGATTTGGGCGCGTCGCTCATCCCGCATCGATAGCATATCGCCGGCGTGGTCCAAGCTCGGATCGGGTCGTTCTATGCGGGGCGTCGGCACCGGGCCGCGATGACCGCTCACCCGGTGGCCGCTTTACCCCAACAACCATTCCATCATCGATGTTCTTCTAATGTTCTTGCGAATCAGCACGCTATCGACGTAGCCTGCCGACCGCCGGTCGACGGCCAACCCATTGAAGGAGCCTTGGCATGGAGCACGATCTCCAGCTGCGTGCGGCTGCGCGCGCGATCTATGACGCCTGCTATCCATCGGAGGAATGGGCGCCATACGGTTTCGACGAAGCGGAGCGCTTCGGCACCGTGCACTATCGCCAAGCCGTCGGCGCGGCCCAGGATGCCCGCCGCGCGCTGACGCCGGCCGAGCATCGGCAGCTGATGTTGTCGATCGTGCTGTGACAGGGTGGTCGGCGGCACGTTGCGCAGCAGTTCCGCCGCTTGAAGCGTCACGCCCTGCAGCGTCCCGACCTTCGCCGGCTTTCGGGAAGATGCGATCACACTCGGCGAGTGCGAAAACGTACGGACGACTGGGTGAACTGCTTTTCATTTGTCATGCGGTGGGCGTGGGCTCACCTTGGGCAGGTCAGGCGCTCTCCCCCGGGCTGCCTGTCAGGCGCCGTCACACCTCCCGTAAGTGACGGCGCCAATTCGATCTCGGATCAACGGCGAGCGGAAGCCGGCTGTCCTGCCTGCCGCAATGTCGCGGCACCTGCGGATCGCCAATATCACAGGCGCGGATCGGAAGATCGACGCGCTTTCTTGGTCTCGCCCGCAATGTATTCGGACGTGCGCAGGTTGATGCGGTCGTACAGCTCGAGCAATGCGTTGACCTCGTCGATCACCGTCTGATGCTCGCGGCGGTAACGCTCGCTGGCATCCGACAAAGCGACGCCGTCACGTCCATCATGGATCGAGAAGCCTTGATCCAGGAGCCAGATGGCGTCCTGCGCCCGCGAGCGTTGCCGCCGCAGGTGGAAGACCCACTGGTCTATGATCCCCGAAGGGACCAGCCGTTCGATTTCGCCCATATCGGAATGGTATCGGCAGGGCCCGTTTCGCGCCAGCGAATGCTTGGCCAATAATCCCGCATACTGGGGCGTGTGAAACTGCTGCGCGCCGAGGGCTTGCTTCAAAGGTCTACAACGATCGAAGTACCCGTAGCGTTGTAGCTGGAACGAACGGTGGCGAGAGGCACCCTGACATCACAGATTAATTTGGCCGACACGGACATATCGCTGCTTGCCCGAGTTTGATCGCCACTCAATGGCGGGAAACACCTCATGGCGACGGCAGCCGCAACCATCCGATCGCAAGACGCCGGGCCGCAGCGGTCTTCACCGGGCAAGACCCTCGATGCGCTGAATTTCTTCCTCGCCGATGTCCGCGATGGCCTGGGGCCCTATCTGGCGATCTACCTCGTCGCGGTGCGCGGTCCCGCGCATGGCTGGAACGAGGCGACGGTCGGTGTGGTGCTGACCATCGCCGGGATCGTCGGGCTCCTGACGCAAACGCCGGCAGGCAGCCTGATCGACAAGAGCCGCAACAAGCCCCGGATCGTCATGATCGCGGCATTGCTGGTGACCCTGACCAGCGTCTCACTGCCGTTCGTCCACGGCTTTGCGATGGTGGCCGTGACCCAATCCATCGCCGCTGCGGCGGGTGCGATATTCGCGCCGGCGATATCCGGCATCACCCTCGGCCTGGTCGGACCCAAGATGTTCGCCAAGCGGGTGGGACGAAACGAAGCGTTCAACCACGCCGGCAATGCGGTTTCGGCAGCGCTTGCGGGGGCATTGGCCTGGCGGTTCGGCCCCGTAGTCGTGTTCTGGCTGATGGGCGCATTGACCATCGCCAGCATCATCAGCGCCTCGCATATCCGGAACGACGACATCGACAATGCCGTCGCTCGCGGGCTCGATTGCGAACCGGAAGCGGGATGCGAAGAGCCGAGCGGATGGAAGACGCTGATCGACAACAAGCCGCTGCTGATCTTTGCGGTCATCGCCTTTCTGTTCCATCTCTCCAACGCCGCCATGCTGACATCGGTCAGTCAGCTGCTCGCCAAGACGGTCGGCAAGGATCAGGCGACCTCGCTCACCGCCGCCTGCATCGTCGCGGCGCAACTCGTGATGGTGCCGGTCGCGATCATCGTCGGCCGGCGCACCGAAAGCTGGGGTACCAAGCCGATCTTCCTGGTCGCCTTCGCTTTCCTGGCGGTACGCGGGGCGCTCTATACGGTATCGGATGATCCCTATTGGCTGGTGGGTGTGCAAGCGCTCGATGGCGTGGGTGCCGGGATCTTCGGGGCGTTGTTCCCCGTGGTCATCGCCGACCTCACCGATGGGACCGGCCGCTTCAACGTCAGCCAGGGCGCCGTGGCCACGACCCAGGGGCTGGGCGCCGCGCTGTCGGCCTCGCTCGCCGGTTCCGTCATTGTCTGGGCGGGATATAGTGTCAGCTTTCTCGCCCTGGCGGCGATCGCCGTCGCCGGCTTGCTGCTCTATCTGGTCGCCATGCCGGAAACGAAGACGCCGCGTCGGACTGGGCAGCCGGTGACCTGACCTGGGTTATTCTCGATAGCGCCGGCGCATATGGTGAGGGCGGGTGACGGTTCGGCCTGGCGGCGAACCGTTTGTCGGCGTCGGCGGACCTTGACCATATTCATCGGTGGAAGATCCCTCCGCCGAGGGCGCCCTGCCGCAGGGAGTTCACGAGCCGACAGCAGGGCGTGATCGAATGATGTGGGGAACGGCCATCGGCGGCAAGCGCCGTGTACGGTGGGTTTGGTGAGCGAATCCCTACTTGATACAGCCTGTCGGATCAGAGCACGATCAATAGACCAGAACGCGACGACCTTTGCGTCGCTGAGGACGGTTTTCCCGCCAGTCGTCGTCGCGGCCGGATAGGTGGTGCACGGTGGGATGTCGTCATCGCAGCTCCGATGGCGCCCGGCCCGCTGCTTCTACGCGAAATCGCCCCCGTCGCGTTCGGACGAACCGGCGCGCTTCATGGTGTTGGCAAGGTAACCCGCGATGCCACCGATGGCGCCGCCAGCCGCCAGATCGCTCAGATAGTGTTTCGATCGCGGAATCTGGATGAACGCGATCGCCGCGGCAGCGGCATAGGCGGGCAGGCGGGCGCGCGGATAAGCGCCGGCGATCACGGACGCGACGGCGATCGCGCCGGCCGTATGTCCCGACGGAAAGCTGTTGCGATCGCTCTCGCGGCTGTCGCCGGGCTCCATGACATAAGGCGCGCCCTCATCGACCGCTTCGGGCCGCGTCCGATCGACCCGATGCTTGATCGCATCCTTCATCGCCGTCGCCAGCAGTTCGGCGGCGAGCATCCTGCCGCCCGTTGCCGCCAGCCGTCGGTCGCCACGCACGGCCCCGCTCAGCAGGACCGCCGTACACAGCGTGATCAGCTGGGGTTGATCGGCAATCTCGCTCAACCACCCGGCGACCTTGACCGGCGGCGCCGTCTTGGCCGGAGCCGCCGCATCCGCGATCGCGAGGTCCGCTTGCTCTATGCTGGCGCGCTGCATCGCCTATCAGCGCAGATCGGGCGGTGCGGTTCCGCGTCAGCCATTGCCCGAAGATCACGACGCGCGGCTTACGATCATATCAAACTCAGCCGAAACATGCCGCTGACGCTTTGGCAGTGTTCGGCTTCATCGTGCCTCCGTCTCGTGCCGCATCGTCGTGGCGGATACCAGCCAGC
>JAEWJQ010000219.1 GCA_023386515.1 Pseudomonadota bacterium
GACGGGAGGGCGTCGTTCAGCGCCCCAGAAAGGTCAGCAGGTCGCTGGTCAGCCGGTCGCCTTCCGTGGCGAACAGGCCGTGTGGGGCGCCATCGTATTCGACCAACTGGCTGTCGGCGATGCCGACCGCCGCGGCCCGGCCGGCGGCGTCGATCGGCACCGTCTGGTCGGAAGTGCCGTGGATGATCAGCGTCGGCACGCGGAAGGCGGCGAGATCGGGTCGGAAATCGGTATGGCCGAACGATTCCGCGCAGGCCAGCGTCGGCTTCAGCCCCGCCATCATCGCGGTCGTCGTCGCCCAGTCGAGCACCTCATCGCTGACCGGCGAGCTGATATAGCCGACGCCGAAGAACTGCTTGAAGAAGGTGTGGCGGAAGAAGTGGGCGCGATCCTGTTTGATGCTGTCACCGATCCCCTGCAACGTCTCCTCCGGCGTGCCATGCGGATTGTCCTCCGTCTTCAGCATATAGGGAACGACGGAGCTGATCAGGCCGGCGGCGGCGACGCCCTTGCCGTCATGGCGGCTCATGTAGCGGGCGACCTCGCCGCCGCCCATCGAGAAGCCGACCAGTGTGACGCCGTCGGTCGCGCCGGTCGCCTCGAGCACGTCGGCGAGGTCGTCGGTCAGCGTGTCATAGTCATAGCCGTTCCACGGCTGGCCCGAACGGCCGAAGCCGCGACGGTCATAGGCGATGGCGCGGAAGCCGGCGTCGGCCAGCGCCATCATCTGCGGGTCCCAGCTGTCGGCGGACAGCGGCCAGCCGTGCAGCAGCACGACCGGGCGGCCCTCGCCCCAATCCTTGACGTAGATGTCGGTGCCGTCGCGCGTCTTGACGTAAGGCATTGCAATCTCTCCGTGGCTTCACCGCCCTCGGCTTCAACGAGTCCGTCCTCGCCGCCGTTCCCGCCGCCGGGCTGGCGCAACCGTACCAACGGTGCCAGCATCCGCCGCGAGAACGAATCAGGAGACGATATGCGGTTGAGGGTAGCGGCATCCCTGACGGCGCTCGCGATGGCGACGGCGGCCTGTCAGGTGAACGTGCACGAGGCGGACAACAACCAGAGTGCGGCAGCGGCGCCGACGGTGGCGGCGGCCTCAGTGGCGAAGAGCCGATGGGCACAGTTCCGCGACGGGTTCATCGAAGGCTGGTTCAAGCTCGATCCGGCCAATGCCGTCTATCAGGGCCGGCACGATTTCGACGGCCAGCTGCCCGATTGGAGCGCGGCGGGGCTGAAGCGGCAGAGCGACTTCCTGCATCAGGCGATCGACAGGGCGAAGGGCTTCACCGACGCCGACCTGAAGCCGGAGGAGCGGTTCGAGCGCGACTATCTGGTGCAGGTCGCGCGCGGCAAGTTGTTTTGGCTGGAGGATGCCGACCAGCCGCATACCAACCCGTCCTATTATGTCGGCGGCGGGCTCGATCCCAACGTCTATATCGCGCGGCCTTATGCCGATGCGCCGACGCGGATGAAGGCGCTGATCGCCTTCCTCAACCGCGTCCCCGATGCGGTCGCCAACATCCGCGCCAATCTGAAGACGCCGATGCCGCGGTCCTTCGTCGATTATGGCACCGCCGGATTCAACGGTTTCGCGGACTATTACGTCGGCGACGCGAAGAAGGCGTTCGCCGGGGTCAAGGACGCGAACCTGCAGGGCCAGCTCGACGTCGCCGCCGCCAACGCCAGCAAGGCGATGCGCGATCTCGGCGGCTGGGTGGCGAGCCAGAAGGGCAGCGCGACCGGCAATTTCGCGCTCGGCGCCGACCGCTTCCCGCGCATGCTCGCGGCGACGGAGGGCGTCGACACGCCGCTGGCGACGCTGGAGGCGGCGGGGCGCGCCGACCTGAAGCGCAACCAGCAGGCGCTCGCCGCTGCCTGCGCGCAATTCGCGCCCGGGCAGACGATCCCGCAGTGCATCGACAAGATGGGCGCCAACAAGGCGGCGGACGGCCCGGTCGCCGAGGCGCGGCGGCAGATCCCGACGCTGCGCGCCATCGTCGTCAAGAACGACCTCGTCACCATTCCGGGGACGGAGGAGGCGAAGGTCGAGGAGAGCCCGCCCTACAATCGGCAGAACAGCGCCTATATCGATCCACCGGGGCCGTTCGATAAGGGCATACCGTCGGTCTATTACATCTCGCCGCCCGACCCCGCCTGGGACAAGAAGACGCAGGATGCGTTCGTGCCGGGCAAGGCGGACCTGCTGTTCACCTCGGTCCACGAGGTGATGCCGGGGCATTTCGTCCAGTTCCTCCACGCCAATCGCTCGCCGTCGCTCTTCGGCCGGCTGTTCGTCGGCTATGCCTTCGCCGAGGGCTGGGCGCATTATGCCGAGGAGATGATGTGGGAGGCGGGGCTGAACAACGGCGACGCCGAGACGCACGTCGGGCAAATCAGCAATGCGCTGCTGCGCGACTGCCGCTTCCTGTCGGCGATCGGCCTGCATGCGCGCGGCATGACCCAGGATCAGAGCCTGAAGATGTTCCGCGAGCAATGCTATCAGGACGAGGGCAATTCGCGGCAGCAGGCGGCACGCGGCACCTACGACCCCGCCTATCTCAACTATACGATGGGCAAGTTGATGATCCGCAAGCTTCGCGCCGACTGGACCGCCAGCCGCGGCGGGCGCAAGGCGTGGAAGGCGTTCCACGACCAGTTCCTGAGCTACGGCGGTCCGCCGATCCCGCTGGTCCGCCAGCAGATGATGGGCGAGCCGACCGCCAAGGCGGTGTTCTGAGCCGGCGAGGGGGCTGTGCGGCGGTCGACGCCGTTGGCGGCCCCCTCCTTGCGGCGGCGAGTCTTGACAGAATTGACGCCTGAACGGGCGATCTTCCGGTCCTGGCGTGACCGGCATGGATGGCGATGTCAACGGTTCAAAGAGCGGGCGCGGTTATGGTGTCCGATATCTATCAGCGCGGAACATTGTAGGACAGCCGTTGAGGAAGCCGCGATTTTGGCGCGACGCCTGCGTGCTGGGCTGTTCGTGCTGCGCCTCAACCGTGATGCCACGGCATCGCGCTCCTGCTGCCGTGCTGAGGCACGTCGCCGGACGCTTTCCTCCATACCCAGCCTAGCCAAGGCGTAAGATAGGTCTTTATCGGACTAAATCACGACTGCGTCGCGAATAGCCTACGGATACCCTACCGATCGGGTCGGATATCGGAGAAGCTTATGACCCGTGCTTGCTGGCTGGCCCTACCCGCTTTGGCGCTGGCGCAACCCGTCGTCGCGCAGGTGCAGCGCACCGGCGATGCCGTCGACCAGGACCGGACCGACATTGTCGTCAGCACCGCCGCGGAGCGGCAGCCGTCCGACGGCGGTGCCCTCGGGACCCGGTCGATCCTCGATACGCCCTTCTCTGTCCATGCGGTCGATGCCGAGGAACTGGCCGAGCGGCAGGTCAAATCGCTCGCCCGTGTCTTCGCGGAGGATGCGTCCGTCGTCACCAATGGCGACACCTATACGTTCAACGCCTATTCGCAGACCGTGCGTGGCATCCCGCTCGACGATTATAACGGCTACCGGGTCAATGGCGACCCCTTCTACATGACGACGGTCGAACTGCCGCTCGAATCGTTCGAGAGCGTGCGATTGCTGAAGGGGGCATCGGGCTTCCTCTACGGCTTCAATGCACCGGGCGGGCTGATCGACTATCGGACCAAGCGGTCGACACCCGCCGCCTTCGCCGGCGTGGACGTCGGCTTCTCCTCGGATACCATCCTGGCGGAACACGTCGATCTGGGCGGGCCGATCGGCGGCGGCTTCGGTTATCGCCTCAACGCAACGCACGAGCGCGGGGAGACGTACAGCGGGGCGCACGTCGGGCGCTATTCGGCTTCGCTCGGCCTCGACGCGCGGCTGACCGACACGCTGACCTGGACCGGCGACCTCATCTACCAGGACCGGCGCATCCGCGGCGGGACGCAGGATTTCTATATCGAGGATCCCGATGCCTATGGCGCCGACCATCTGCCGCGACCGGGGAGCGGGCGGACCAACCTTGCCGCCTATCCGGACCTGTTCTTCACCAGCCACGCCTTCTACGGCGGGACCCGCCTCAGCTGGGCGGTGACGCCCCATTGGACGGCGCGCGCTGCCTATAGCAACAGTCTGGATTGGCGGACGTACAAATCGGAATGGATGTCGCTGACCAATCCGGCGGGGGACTATCAGCCGCTGCTGTCGACCAATCCCCGATCATGGTCGCGCTACAATCAGGTGCAGCT
>JAEWJQ010000234.1 GCA_023386515.1 Pseudomonadota bacterium
GGTGGGAGGGTGAGGACAACCTGTAGCACCATCCGCCACGCCGTCAGACATTGGCGGCGACGCCGCCGCTGCTGCCCGCCGTGGCGAGCCTTCGAATTGCTCCCGCAATCCGAAGCCGCCCGATCACCTCACTGGCAGGCCAGGCACTCGTCATAGTCCGTCGTCTCGCCGATCTCGAACTTCGGCGCGCTGATCGTATTGTCCGCCTCGACGCCGCCCGAGCCTGCGAAGCCGGCGCGCTGCACCGACTTGGAGCGCAGATAATAGAGCGACTTGATGCCCAATTCCCAGGCGCGGAAGTGGAGCATCAGCAGGTCCCACTTCTCGACGTCGGCCGGGATGAACAGGTTCAGCGACTGCGCCTGGTCAATATACGGCGTGCGGTCGCCGGCCAGTTCGAGCAGCCAGCGCTGGTCGATCTCGAAGCTGGTCTTGTAGCAGTCCTTCTCCTCCTGGTTGAGGAAGTCGAGGTGCTGGACCGAGCCGCCATGTTCGAGGATCGAATTCCACACCGCGTCGCTGTTCTTCGACTTTTCGGTGAGCAGCTTCTCCAGATACGGATTCTTGACCGAGAAGCTGCCCGACAGCGTCTTGTGGGTGTAGATGTTGGCCGGGATCGGCTCGATGCAGGCCGAGGTGCCGCCGCAGATGATGCTGATCGACGCGGTCGGCGCGATCGCCATCTTGCAGCTGAACCGCTCCATCACGCCCATGTCGGCGGCGTCGGGGCAGGGGCCGCGCTCGATCGCCAGCTGCATCGACGCTTCGTTCACCTGCGCGTTGATGTGCTTGAAGATGCGCAGGTTCCACGACTTGGCCATCGCTCCTTCGAACGGCAGGCCGCGCGCCTGCAGGAAGGAGTGGAAGCCCATCACGCCGAGGCCGACCGAGCGTTCACGGCCGGCGCTATAGGCGGCGCGCTCCATGCCCGGCTCGTGGCGGTCGATATAATCCTGCAGCACGTTGTCGAGGAAGCGCATCACGTCCTCGATGAACTGCTTGTCGTCCTTCCACTGGTCACAGGTCTCGAGGTTGAGGCTGGACAGGCAGCAGACCGCCGTCCGGTCGTTGCCGAGGTGATCCTTGCCGGTCGGCAGCGTGATCTCGCTGCACAGGTTCGACGTCGACACCTTGAGGCCGAGTTCGCGGTGATGCTTGGGCATCGCCTTGTTCACATGGTCGGCGAAGACGATGTACGGCTCGCCGGTGGCGAGGCGCGTCTCGACCAGCTTCTGGAACAGCGCGCGTGCGTCGACCTTGCCGCGGACGCTGCCGTCCTTGGGGCTCTTCAGCTCCCATTCGGCGCCGTCGCGCACCGCTTCCATGAAGGCGTCGGTGAGCAGCACGCCATGGTGCAGGTTGAGCGCCTTGCGGTTGAAGTCGCCGCTCGGCTTGCGGATCTCGAGGAACTCCTCGATCTCGGGGTGCGAGATGTCGAGATAGCAGGCGGCCGAGCCGCGGCGCAGCGAACCCTGGCTGATCGCGAGGGTGAGCGAATCCATCACGCGCACGAACGGGATGATGCCGCTGGTCTTGCCGTTGAGGCCGACCGGTTCGCCGATGCCGCGGACGTTGCCCCAATATGTGCCGATGCCGCCGCCGCGCGAGGCCAGCCAGACGTTCTCGTTCCACGTGTCGACGATGCCGTTGAGGCTGTCGGGCACGGAATTGAGGTAGCAGCTGATCGGCAGGCCGCGGCCGGTGCCGCCGTTCGACAGCACCGGCGTCGCCGGCATGAACCACAAGCGGCTGATATAATCGTAGATGCGCTGCGCGTGCGCCTGGTCGTCGGCATAGGCGCTAGCGACGCGGACGAACAGGTCCTGGAAGCTTTCGCCGGGCAGCAGATAACGATCTTTCAGCGTCTCCTTGCCGAAGTCGGTGAGCAAGGCGTCGCGGCCATGGTCGACGTCGAGCGCATAGGGCTGGGCGACCGAGCGGCTGTCGGCGGCGGCGGGCGCCGGCGTGGTGACGGCGGTGTCGAGCGTGTCTACGGTCATCGTCGCGTCCTGCGTATCCCTGAAATCCATCGGCCCCGTCGCTCCTTATCCTGTCGTCCGCCGGGGCGCCGGGGCACGCCAAATGCAGCGTGACGGCGCCGGCCGGGGATCGTATAGCCTTGGTCGTCCACCGCCCCGGGGCATGCGACCGGATCCCCCCGCGATCTGCGGCGAATGCCAGCTTTATACCATCCGTAGGGTCGGCCCCCGAAACCAACCCCCATAAATTGTGGCAAACCGTGCCGGGAGGCAAGAGGTTAATGATGGGCCGGCCATCCGGTTCCGGCGGTTGTGACGGTGCTGTTACGGACCCGGACGATGCGACGCGCGGACTTCTGCGGGTTTCGCGAATGGCAAGGGGGCGGGCGCCACCGGAAAATATTTTCTATCAACGGATACGGGCCGAAAACCCGCCCGGATCGGATGTTTCGGCGCGCGGCGGACGGGGCGGAACCGCTCGACCGGCGGCCAGTGCCTCGATCGCAAGCGGCTTGCCGGTAAGTCTCTGCACCGGCAGTGAAATGCTTCGGCCCCGGCATGAGCGAGGCGTCGGCGGACCCATCGACCGACGGAGAGTGATACTGGCGCCCGCGCGTCCGGCCGCTCAGCCCGTCCGGCGGAGCGCGCGGGTCACTGGCTGATTGAGCAGGTCGAGATCGAAGGCGTCGAGGAACTGCAGGCCGGCCTTGCCGTCGCGCGCCCAGGCGACGCGCGCGGTGATCATTTCATTCTCCACCAGCTCGATCAGGACGTCGAGCCCGGCCGCGTCGCCGTCGATCGACAGCCCCTCGACCAGCGCACCGTTGGGCGAGATGTCGCGGACGCGCACGTCGCCGCGCGCCGTGCCGACCGCGATGCGGGCGGAGCGCAGGATGCGGGTGCG
>JAEWJQ010000396.1 GCA_023386515.1 Pseudomonadota bacterium
AGCGCCGGGTCGCCGCGACCCCCGAAACCGTCCGCAAGTTCGTCGCGCTGGGCGCAACGGTCGCCGGCGAGGCCGGAGCGGGCGCCGCCGCGTCCTTCGCCGACGCCGCCTATGCCGAGGCGGGGGCGGCGGTCGGTGACCGTGCCGCGACGCTGGCCGGGGCGGACATCGTGCTCGGGGTGCAGGGGCCGGATCCCGCCAGCCTCGGCGGGATCGCGCCGGGTGCCTGGCTGGTCGCGGGGCTCAATCCGTTCGGCGAACGGGCGCGGGTCGACGCCTATGCGGCGGCCGGGGTGGAGGCGCTGGCGATGGAGTTGATGCCGCGCATCACCCGGGCCCAGTCGATGGACATCCTGTCGTCCCAATCGAACCTCAGCGGCTACAAGGCGGTACTCGACGCGGCGGCGGAATATGGCCGCGCCTTTCCGATGATGATGACGGCGGCGGGCACGGTCAGCGCGGCCAAGGTGTTCGTCATGGGCGTCGGTGTCGCCGGGCTGCAGGCGATCGCCACCGCCCGGCGGCTGGGCGCCCAGGTGTCGGCGACCGACGTCCGCTCGGCGACGCGCGAACAGATCCTCAGCCTCGGCGCCAAGCCGATCTTCGTCGAGGGCGTCGCCGGGATCGAGGGCGAGGGCAGCGGCGGTTACGCGGGCGAGATGAGCCCAGAATATCGGGCGGCGCAGGCCGAGTTGGTGTCGAGCCATCTCGCCAAACAGGACATCGTCATCACCACCGCGCTGATTCCCGGTCGGCCGGCGCCGCGGCTGATCAGCGATGCGCAGCTGGCGACGATGCGTCCGGGCAGCGTCGTCGTCGACCTCGCGGTCGAGCAGGGCGGCAACGTCGAGGGTGCCGTCGCTGGCGAGGTGGTCGAGCGCCATGGCGTCAAGATCGTCGGCCACCGCAACGTGCCGTCGCGGCTGGCCGCCGATGCATCGGCGCTGTTCGCGCGCAATCTCTACAATTTCCTGTCGACTTTCTGGGACAAGGAGGCCGGGCGGCCCGTCCTCGACGAGGAGATCGGCGACGCGATCCGGCTGACGAAGGACGGGCAGGTGGTGCACGCAAGGTTGGTCGCTGGGTGAACGCCGACAAGCTACTCGCCGCGATGAGCCAATCCACGCGATTGGCGGATCGCGGATATCGAGCGGCTTTGCGGGCGGTACGGGCTGACTTGCACGGCACCCCGCAAGGGGTCACATTACAAGGTATCGCATCCGGCCTCACCGGTGATCCTGACGATACCGGCGCATCGACCGATCAAGCCGGTCTACGTTCGGGAACTAGTGCGGCTGATCGATGCGATTGGGGAGCGCGAGCGATGAAACCGGAAGATTACGAGGTCGATATCCGACCCTTGTCGGACACTGACGGTGGCGGTTTCGTTGGCATCGTACCCGATCTACCAGGTTGTGTATCCGATGGAGATACGCCGCACGAGGCGCTGTCCAATGCCTATGACGCCATTACATCGTGGGTCGAGGCTGCGGAAGAATTAGGGCGGCCCGTGCCGCAGCCACGCCGCGCCGCCGCCTAGTGCGACCTTTGAGACTTTTGGAGGACTGACGTGGACTTCATCGCGATCCTGTCGATCTTCGTCCTGGCCTGTTTCGTCGGCTATTACGTCGTCTGGTCGGTGACGCCGGCGCTGCACACGCCGCTGATGGCGGTGACCAATGCGATCTCGTCGGTGATCATCGTCGGCGCGCTGATCGCCGGGGCGGCGGCGGGCAGCACGGCGTCGAAATGGCTGGGGCTGCTCGGCGTCGTGCTGGCCAGCATCAACATCTTCGGCGGCTTTGCCGTCACCAGCCGCATGCTCGCCATGTACAAGAAGAAGGACCGGCCGGCGGCGGCCAGCAAATAATACGTCACCCCGGCGAAGCCGGGGTCCACGCATCCACTTGCGCTGGTGGCGCGGTGGATCCCGGCCCTGGCCGGAATGACGACAAGGGGGGACAGGATGGAACACGCAACTGCCGGCAGTTCGTTCGCGGCACTGGCTTATCTGATTGCCGGCGTGTGCTTCATCCTCGCGCTGCGCGGGTTGTCGTCGCCGATCTCGAGCCAGCGCGGCAATCGGCTCGGCATGATCGGCATGGCGATCGCCGTCGTGACGACATTGGTCACGCATGTGCCTTTGGGGGGATTGAGCGGCGCCCATGCGCCGGCTGTCGGGATAGGCGGCGGATATCTTGATATCGTAACCGCGCTCGAAATTCTCGCCGCCATCGCGATCGGCGCGGTGATCGGCATCACCACCGCGCGCCGCATCGCGATGACCGCCATGCCGCAGCTGGTCGCCGCCTTCCACAGCCTCGTCGGCCTCGCCGCGGTGCTCGTCGCCGCCGCCGCCTATTTCAACCCGTCGGCGTTCGGCATCGCCGATCTGGTCGTCCCGCTGCTCGGCAAGCCGTTCGCCATCATCCACCCGGTCAGCCGGATCGAGATGGGGCTTGGCGTCGCGATCGGCGCGATCACCTTCTCCGGATCGGTGATCGCCTTCCTCAAGCTCAACGGCAATATGGGCGGCAAGCCTATCCTGCTGCCCGGTCGCCATGTCCTCAACCTCGGCGTCATCGCCGCCATCCTGCTGCTCGTCGCCTATTTTACCCAGGATCAGAGCCCCTGGGTGTTCTGGACGATCACCATCCTGTCCTTCGCAATCGGCTTCCTGCTGATCATCCCCATCGGCGGCGCGGACATGCCGGTGGTCGTGTCGATGCTGAACACCTATTCGGGCTGGGCGGCGGCGGCCATGGGGTTCACGTTGCACAACAGCGCGATGATCATCACCGGCGCGCTGGTCGGATCGTCGGGCGCGATCCTCAGCTACATCATGTGCCGCGCAATGAACCGCAGCTTCCTCAGCGTCATCGCCGGCGGCTTCGGCGCCGAAGCGAGCGCGGGCGGCGGTGCGGCGCAGGTCGACCGGCCGTGGAAGCGCGGCTCGGCCGAGGACGCCGCCTTCCTGATGAGCCAGGCGGAACAGGTGATCATCGTCCCGGGCTATGGCATGGCGGTGGCGCAGGCACAGCACGTGCTGCGTGAGATGGCCGACAAGCTGAAGGTGCATGGCGTCCGCGTCAAATATGCGATCCACCCCGTCGCCGGCCGCATGCCCGGTCATATGAACGTGCTGCTCGCCGAGGCCAACGTTCCCTATGACGAGGTGTTCGAGTTGGAGGACATCAACGGCGAATTCGCCCAGACCGACGTCGCTTTCGTCATCGGCGCGAATGACGTGACCAATCCCGCGGCCAAGACGGACAAGAGCTCGCCGATCTACGGCATGCCCGTGCTCGATGTGGAAAAGGCCAAGACCGTTCTCTTCATCAAGCGATCGATGGGCGGTGTTGGCTATGCCGGCGTCGATAACGACGTCTTCTACCGCGACAACACGATGATGCTGCTCGCCGACGCCAAGAAGATGGTCGAAGAGATCGTCAAGTCGCTGGACTAGCGAGAACGCATCCAAAACGGATATAACCGTCCTCGCCGACGTGCATGTCGGCGCAGGCACGGTGCGGAACGGAGGCAATACGGCACCGGCCGGTCTGCCCTTGCTCTATCGTGCGCCGATGGGGAGCATGATGACGATCGGGGCCGGCACAGGCTACGCGATGGAAGGCCAACCGGTGGTGCTGGTCGCAGCGTCGAATGGTGGCGGCGATGCCGAACGTGCGGTGGCGGACCTGCGCTGTCGCATATTGCGGCGGCTCGACTGGACGCAATTGACCGATGGTCTGGACGAGCGCATCGGCCGCGTCGTGATCGTCGCGGAAGCCGGCGGCATATCGCCGGAGGCACTCGACCAGGGCCTGCCGTGCCTTGACGATCTCGCCAGCGCGCGCGGCTTGCCAATCGTGATCAGCTTTGCGGCGCCGCAGCTCGATCAGGTCGCCGCGGCGCTCGGCGGCCCCCATGTCACGCTCCTTTGCGAGCCGACCGCGATCGATTGGGCCATCGCGCTCGCCATCGCGACGCAGATCGGCGTCCCGGTCCGCCTCAACGACAGCTGGCGGGAAAGCGCCGCTGCGCGGCTGCAGCGACTGAACGGCGAAGTGGCCCGTATCGCCGACATCTTGGCGCGTCTCGCGCAATCCGAGGAGGCGAGCGGCGATGTCGCCGATCGCCGCAGCGGCTATGATCCGGGTCCGATCGCGGCGACGCAGGACCCGGTGACGGCGCAGGAGGTGCGGCGCGCGATCCAGCTGCGCCGGTTGCGCGACAAACATTTCGAGATGTTCGGGGAGGGTCTGTTCGAGGATCCGGCCTGGGACATGCTGCTCGACCTGTACGCTGCCGAGCTGGAGGAGCAGCAGGTCAGCGTCTCCAGCCTGTGTATCGCCGCGGCGGTCGCGCCGACCACCGCTCTGCGCTGGATCGCCAAGATGACGCAGATCGGCCTGTTCGTCCGCCATCCCGATCCCCTGGATCGCCGGCGCGCCTTCATGGGCCTGTCGCGCCCGGCGGCGGAGGCGATGCGCAGCTATATGATCGCGGCGCGGCGCAACGAGGATCTCGGATGATCGACGACGTCATCGTCGGGCTTGCGCGCCGCGCGCGGGTTTGGCATCGGCATCCAACCCCGAGGGGGCGCTTAGCTCAGCTGGTAGAGCGGCTCGTTTACACCGAGTAGGTCGGCGGTTCGAACCCGTCAGCGCCCACCATCTACCGTTCGCCGGACGGCCAGCGGTCGAACATCGGGCGCTGGATTGGACAGTGTTTCCCGCGCCGCTCCCAGGCCTTTTGCTGACGCTCCTCTTCGTCGTTGCTGCGGATCGTGGCGGACACCGCCTGTTCGGGCGCTGCGATCACGAGCAGCGCGACGATCTCCGCCCGCAGCGATCGCAACGCAGCGGCGCGGCGATCGGCGGGGCCGCGGCGAGTCGCGATCCGCCAAACCGCGTCGAACGGGGCACGGCGTCTCTCGCCGGGTACGGCATCGTGGAGAACCGCCAGCACGAGGCGCAGCTGCGCGGTCGGCGCAAGCACGACGCCCGCGGCAACCGCGGCGGTGACGTCGTCGAGCGCGCGTAACGCCATCAGGACAAGCCGCTCATCTCCGATTCGCATTGGCGATCTGGAACATATGGGGAACGTCGTGGCAAGTCTCAGGCGGCGGGCGGTGCCTCGTCGCCGCGGTATTTCACTTCCAGATAACGGCCCCGCGTCGCTAGATTGTCGAGATCGTCCTGCGCCAACCGCCGGGTCATATCGGCGATCTCCTGCTCGATCAGCTTGAGACCGGAGACCAGCTCCGCATCGGGGGTGCGCCCGTTGCGCTCCACCTTGCGCAGCGGTTCCGGCACCCGCGCGTAATCGTTGACGAAAGCCGGCAGCTGTTCGCCGATCAGTCGGCGCACCTCATAGGCTTCCTCGTCGCGCCCCTCCAGCCGGCCGAGCTGCGGCGACAGCGTTTCCAGTCGCAGGCCGATCTGGTCGACGAGCGCGCGGGCCGGCGCTGGAAGGGTAGGGCGCTGCGCATCGAGCCACCGCTCGGTCTTGGCCGGCAGCGCCTTGATGTCGACCTCGCGCAGGCTCTTCTCGCTGGGCGCGCGGGCGGCGGGCGCCATGGCGATGAGCAGCGTCGCCGCGACCATCAGCAGCAGCACGCCGAGCGCACCGAAGATGCCGAGCGGGAAGACCATGCCGGCCGCTCCCGCCGCGATCAGGATGATCGCGTTGACGATGGCGATGAAGGCGAGCCGCTGGCCGGCGCCGACCGCCTTGCGCTTCAGCCGTTTGCCATGGACCCGATATTGGTCGCGAAGCTGGTCGCGTGCCGGCCCGCCATAATCCTGGCCGAGCCGCGCCAGCGTGGCGCGGGCGCGGGCGATCTGTTCGTCGACTTCGGTCATCGCGGCCTTACAACGATTCCAGACGATATTGGTCGCTTGGACCCTTCAACGCGCCCTGCGTCGCGCCCTCGGCGCGGGCGATATAGCCCTTCGACTTCTCCACCTCGTTGCCGAGCGCATTGACCGTGGTCTTCATCGAATCGAGCGCCTTGATCTTGAACGTGTCGATCGCGTCCATCGTGTCGTAGATATTCTGGAAGGCGCGCTGCAGCGTCTCCAGTGGAATGGTCGAGGCGGCGGCCTGTTCGTGGATCGCGGCGGTGTTGCTGCGCAGCAGCTTGCCGGTCGAATCGATGATGCTGGCGGTCGTGGTGTTGAGCTGGGTGATGCTTTCCAGCACCAGCTTCTGGTTGGTCAGTGCCTGCGCCACCGTCACCGCGGTGCGCAACGCGGATACGGTGGTGGTCGAGGCGCGGTCGACGCCCTTGACCAGCTCGACATTGTTCTTCTTGACCAGGTCGAGCGCCAGATAGCCCTGCACCGTCACCGCCATCTGGGTCAGCAGATCCTGCGTGCGCTGCCGCGTGTAGAACAAGGCGGTTTCGCGGATCGCCTTGGCCTTGGCGGGATCGGTGTGGTCGAGATCGTTAGCAGTCTCTTCCAGCTTAGCGTCCATGGCCTTGGACAGATGGATCATCTGTTCCAGCCGGCCCATCGCGCCCCACAAATTGGCGCGCTCGGTATCGATGGCGGCATTGTCCATCAGTAGCTCGTCCTTGCCCGATGCCAGGCTCTTCAGGATCGAGCTGATGTGCGTCTGCGACGATTTGTAGCTGTCGAAATAGTCGCGCATCTTCGAACCGAAGGGGATCACGCCGAAAATCTTCTTCGGCCCGGACAGCGCACCCTTCTTGCCCGGATCGAGGTCCTCGATCACGCGGCGCAGCTGCGCCAGGTCGGCACCGACGCCGGTATCCTTGTCCATCGCCCGGATCGGCCGGTCCAAGAAGCGGTTGGACTGGCCTGCCGCCTCGCGGATCTCCTTGGCGCCCATGGCGGTGATCGCATCGACGCGCTTGCCGAACTCGGGACTGTTGACGTCCTCTGCGACGAGATCGCGGACGAAGGTGTCGACGCGGCTTTCCAGCTGCGTCTTCTTGGTGTCGTCGATCGGCACCAGGCCGGCGGCGCGCTCCGCCTGCACCGTGGGCACGGGATCGGGGGGCGTCAGCACCAGATCCTTCTCGGCGGTCAGCGTGTCGGCGGTAGTGGCCATCGTCGATCCTCGTAGAAGCGGCACCGCCAATGTGCCGGTGTTGGCCGCGGCATTCAAGTGTATCATATAGGTAATACGCGCCTGGGCTCCAAGCGGAAAACCGGTCGCCCTTCCCGCGGCGCAACATTTCGGCTATGGGCGCGCGAACTTCCCTCTTCCCGATCAGGATTTCTCATGAGCCTCCGCAACGTGGCGATCATCGCGCACGTCGATCACGGCAAGACCACGCTCGTCGACCAGCTTTTCCGCCAGTCCGGCACCTTCCGCGACAACCAGCGCGTCGAGGAACGCGCGATGGATTCGAACGACCTCGAGAAGGAGCGCGGCATCACCATCCTCGCCAAGCCGACCTCGGTCGAATGGCAGGGCACGCGCATCAACATCGTCGACACGCCCGGCCACGCCGATTTCGGCGGCGAGGTGGAGCGCATCCTGTCGATGGTCGATGGCGTCATCCTGCTGGTCGATTCGTCGGAAGGCGCGATGCCGCAGACCAAGTTCGTCACCGGCAAGGCGCTGGCGCTGGGCCTGAAGCCGATCGTCGTCGTCAACAAGGTCGATCGCGCCGACGCCCGTATCCAGGAAGTGCTGGACGAGGTCTTCGACCTGTTCGTGTCGCTCGACGCCAATGACGAGCAGCTCGACTTCCCGGTGCTCTATGCGTCGGGCCGCAACGGCTATGCCTCGACTGACATGGACGCGCGCGAAGGCACGCTGACCCCGATGTTCGAGCTGATCGTCAGCCACGTGCCGGCACCGAAGGTCGATCTGGACGCGCCGTTCAGCTTCCTGGTCACCCTGCTCGACCGCGACAATTTCGTTGGCCGCATCCTGACCGGCCGCGTCAACACCGGTACGCTGAAGCTCAACCAGGCGATCCACGCGCTCGACGCGGACGGCAACATCATCGAGACGGGTCGCGCGTCGAAGATCATGTCGTTCCGCGGGCTCGAGCGCGTCCCGGTCGAGGAAGCGCAGGCGGGCGACATCATCAGCCTCGCCGGCCTGACCGTCGCGACCGTCGCCAATACGATCGCCGACGTCAGCGTCTCGACGCCGATCAAGGCGCAGCCGATCGATCCGCCGACGCTGTCGATGCGCTTCGCCGTCAATGATTCGCCGATGGCGGGTCGCGAGGGCAGCAAGGTGACCAGCCGCATGATCCGCGACCGCCTGATGCGTGAGGCGGAATCGAACGTGGCGATCAAGGTGACCGAGAGCGAGGACCGCGACAGCTTCGAGGTTGCCGGCCGCGGCGAACTGCAGCTCGGCGTGCTGATCGAGACGATGCGTCGCGAGGGCTTCGAGCTCGGCATCAGCCGCCCGCGCGTGCTGTTCCGCGATGGCGAGAACGGGCGCGAGGAGCCGTATGAAACCGTCGTGATCGACGTCGACGAGGAATTCTCCGGCACGGTCGTCGACAAGATGAACCAGCGCAAGGCCGAGATGACCGACATGCGCCCCTCGGGCGGCGGCAAGACGCGCATCACCTTCTCGGCGCCGAGCCGCGGCCTGATTGGCTATCACGGCGAATTCCTGTCCGACACCCGCGGCACCGGCATCATGCACCGGCTGTTCGAGAAGTATGGGCCGTACAAGGGCCAGATCGAGGGACGCAAGAACGGCGTGCTGATCTCCAACGGTGCCGGCGAGGCGCAGGGCTATGCTCTGGGACCGCTCGAGGACCGCGGCATCCTGTTCGTGGGTCACGGCGAGGCGCTGTACGAGGGCATGATCATCGGCGAGAACGCCAAGACGGAGGACCTCGAGGTCAATCCGATGAAGGCGAAGCAGCTGACCAACTTCCGTGCGAGCGGCGGCAAGGACGATGCGATCCGCCTGACCCCGCCGAAGAAGATGACGCTGGAGCAGGCGATCGCCTATATCGACGACGACGAGATGGTCGAAGTCACGCCCAAGTCGATCCGGCTGCGCAAGCGCCACCTCGACCCGCACGAGCGCAAGCGCGCCAGCCGGGCGAAGCAGGCGGCCTGACGCCCCCGATCATCGGGTAAGAGAAAGGGCCGGTGGAGCGATCCACCGGCCCTTTTCATTGGGCCCGTTCGTTTGCGGACGCAGGAACCCAGGGTTGCGAGCGGCGTCGCTTGTGACCCTGGGCGCCTGCGAGCGCAGGCGCGCACGATTAGTTGAACCGGCCGCTGACCGAAACGCCGAACACGCGCGGCTCGTTGAACACGGCGGCCATGTAGTTTTCGATCACGCCCTTCAAATTCTTCTCGCCGGTGATGTTGCGGGCGAAGGCGGCGATCTCGTACTTGTCGTCGGCGGTGGTGATGCCGAGCTTCAGCCCACCTTCGAAATTGCCGTTCGCGTAGAATTCACGGGTGCGATAGAGAACGAAGTTGGTGTAGCCCTGGATGTTCCAGTCGGTCGCTGCGAACAGCTTCGCTCCGCTCGCGAGCGGCACGTCGTAGCGTGCGGTGGCGTTCAGCCCCCATTTCGGCGCGTTGGGCAACGGGTTGCCGTCGATCTTGGCCAGATAGACCGGACCGAAGGCGGTGGCGACGGTGCGCACCGGATTGAGCACGGTGCAGACCACGATGCCGTTGAGCGCGCAGACCTGCGCCTCGGTACGACCGTCGACGATCTTCGACTTGAGCGCGCTCGCGCCCAGCGTCAGCGTCAGATTGCGCATCGGCCGGTATTCGGCGTCGAGCTCGACACCCCAGGCGCGCGCCTTGTTGGCGTTGAACAGGATACCGTTGCCGTTGATGTCGTTGCCGTTCAGCTGGATGTTGTCGACCGTATAGGTGAACAGCGACGAGTTGAGCCGCAGCCGGCCGTCGAGGAACAGTCCCTTCGAGCCGATCTCGTAGGAGGTGATCGTCTCGCTGTCCGCCGTGGTGAAGGGCGAGTTGAACACCGCCGAACGGCCCTGGATCGTCGGGCCGCGGAAACCGCGGGCGACGCGCGCATAGACGCTGTTCGACGGATCGATCGTGTAGAGCGCCGACAGATCCCAGCTCGGCTCCTTGCCCTCCAGCCGCACCGCCTTGGGCGCCGTCGGATTGCTGCGGACGAACTGGTCGATCGTCCCGGTGACGTCGTAGACGGGCTTGAGCAGCGTCGTCTTCTTAATGTCCTGCGTGTAACGGCCGCCGGCGGTCAGCGTGAAGGCCGGCGTCACCTTGTAGCTGACCTGGCCGAAGCCCGCCCAGCTGGTGTTGACGTTGTGCAGGCGAACCCAGTTGTTCGGATTGCGCGCCGCCGTGGTCAGGAAGAAGGTGCGCTGGTAGAAATCGGGCGTGTCGTTCTGGTTGAAGTAGAAGCCGCCGACCTGCCAGGTGAAGCGCTGGTCGCCGGGCGAAGCGAGGCGGATTTCCTGGGTATACTGGCCGAGCGCGCGGACGTTGCCCTGGCTCTGGCCGAAGCCGTTGGCGACGCCGTTGACCGGATAATTGGCCGCCGCGCCGCCGTCGGTATCGCCGCGGCTGAAGCCCGAGGTCGTCTCATAGGCGCTGATCGAGGTCAGGGTCGCAGCGCCGAAATCGTAGGAGCCGTTCACCGACCAGCCGTAGGTGTCGTAATTCTGCGGGTTGTTCTTCGCCTCGTCATAGGCGACGCGGTCGCGCGGCTCGGCCTCGACCGAGTTCGAGCCCTTCTTCAGCGCGGCGCGGTGGAACAGCGTCGACGTGCCCTCATAGCCGCGGGCGTGGCCCGAGACGTTGACGGTGAACGCCTCGGTCGGGGTCAGCAGGATCTGGAGGCGCGCGTCCTTTTCGGTGAAGCCGCCCATCGCGTTCTTCAGCGGCGTCGAGGTGCCGTCGGCGCTGGTGCCGGTGAAGGTGTTGTCGACCCAGTCGTTGCGATGCTGGATCAGGCCCGACAGGCGGAAGGCGATCTTATCCTGCACGATCGGACCGCCGACGCCGGCGTCATAGGTGAAGGTGCCGAGGTTGCCGGCCGATGCCGAGACGCGGCCCTGCCAATTCTGGCTCGGACGAATCGTGTCGAACTTGATGATGCCGGCAGTGGTGTTGCGGCCGAACAGCGAGCCCTGCGGACCGCGCAGCACCTCGACCTGGGCGACGTCGTAGACCGGGTTCGACTTCAGCACGACATGTTCGAGGACGACGTCGTCCTGGATGATCGATACCGGCTGCGAGGCGCCGAGATAGAAGTCGATGTTGCCGAGACCGCGAATGTAATAGCGCGGGAAGATGCGGCCGGTGGTGGTTTCGGCGTAGAGGCCGGGGACGCGCCCGGACAGGGCCAGCGTGTCCTCGCCACCCGATTGGAAGGCGCGCAAATCGCCGCCGTTCACCACCGCCACCGACAGCGGCACGCGTTGCAGGTTCTCCGACCGGCGTTCGGCGGTGACGACGATGTCGCCCAGGTCGCCGGTATCGGCGGTCTGCGTCTGCTCGACCGCATCGGCGCGGTCGGCGCCCGGCTGAGCGGTCTGGGCCAGAGCGGGAGCGGCGAGGGTCGTGGCGCTGATCAGCAGCGCGGTCTTCAACAGGTGGCGATGGTTCACGATCTTTTTCCCCTTGTACTGCACGCAAAGGGGGCGCCCCGCTCAGTCCGCGCGTAACCGCGATCACGGACGGATACCGGCTGCTGTGGTGTCCGCCCCCGCGGCTGCGGCCGGCGCTAGGCGCGGATTATGTCGGTATTATGAATGGAGATTAACCTTTCAATCATCCGGCCCGCCGCGCAGCAGGACCGGCTAAACCGCTGCTTAACGGCGCATTCCGGCTCCGTTCAGCGCGAATCGGCCACAGCATCGCAACACGCTCGCACCCTTGTGCGTTTTCCCACCAAGCGGACCGGGCGTTGGCGTATGAGGAGGTTCGAGAGATGAACGGATTGCTGAAGAAAGCGGGTCTTGGCTTCGCCCTTGCGGCGACCGCGCTGACCGCGGCGGCCCCCGCCGACGCACAGCGTTGGGGGCGGTACGGCGGCTATGGCGGCTACCGTCATTACGATCGTGGCGGCAACGTCGCGGCGGGCGCATTGCTGGGCGGCATCGTCGGCTTGGGCAACGGCGCGGCGATCGCGGATTCCAATCGCGACCGCTATTACGACCGGCGCTACTACAACTATTACGACGCGCCGCCGCCCCCGCCGCGGGTCGTCTATCGCGAGCGCTACTATGCGCCGCCGCCGCCCCCGCCGGTGGTCTATCGCGACTATTACTACGGCTATTGAGCGCGTAGTTCCACAGTCACCCAAGGAGCGGCGCCGGGTTACGGCGCCGCGTTTTTGTGTGGTGGGGCGCGGTGCGGGCCGCGAAGCGC
>JAEWJQ010000254.1 GCA_023386515.1 Pseudomonadota bacterium
GCGTAGATCATCCGCGCCTCGGCCAGGCGGATCTGGGCGGAGAGCGTGCGATAGCGCTCCGCCTGACGTGCCTGGCGCCGCAATGCCGCGGCACGGACGTCCTGTTCGGCGATCAGTTCGTCGAGGCGGAGCAGATTGGCCTCGGTGGCGCGCAGTCGCGCCTCGGCATCCTTGCGGCGGACGTGGAGCCCGGCAATGCCCGCCGCATCCTCCAGCATCGCGCGCCGCTCGGCCGGCTTGGCGGCGATCACCGCGCTGATCCGGTTCTGGCTGACCAGGGCCGGGCTATGCGCGCCGGTGGCAGCATCGGCGAACAGCAGCGCGACGTCCTTGGCGCGGACGTCGCGGCCGTCGATGCGATAGGCGCTGCCGGCGCCGCGCTCGATGCGGCGGACGATCTCGCGCTCCTCGCCGTCGGCGCCGTCGAGCAGGATCGACACTTCGGCAAAGTCGCGCGGCGGGCGGGTCGCGGTGCCGGCGAAGATGACGTCGTCCATGCCGGCGCCGCGCAGCGAGCGGGCGCTGTTCTCGCCCATCGTCCAGCGCAGCGCTTCCAGCAGATTGGACTTGCCGCAGCCGTTGGGCCCGACGACGCCGGTCAGCCCCGGGGCGATGACCAGATCGGCCGGGTCGACGAAGCTCTTGAAGCCGGCGAGGCGCAGACGCTTGATCTGCATGTCAGGGAAGGCGGGGCGACATGGCGGACGCGCCGGGTGTAGTCGCGCGGGACGGGAGAATCCATCCGTCGCGGCGGGGAAGGGAGCGTGGCGCCTCGGGTGCTGCCCTTCCCCGTTGGCGAGGGAGGGGAGCGCGGTGTGGCAAAGGCGGGGCCGTTGCTCGGGCGCCGCGACGTACGGACGCTTGCCCGCCAGCCTGCGGCCCCCGCCCGGGGGGTTGGTTTACGCGCCGGCGGCCTTGAGTAGCGGCTCGAGCTGGCCCCAGGTGATCGCGTCAACCTTCTTGCCGTTGAGGATCAGCGTCGGCGTGCCGGTGACGGTGCCGTCGGCGCTCTTGTCCTGGGTCTGCTTGGTCCAGCGGTCGATCTGGCCCTGATCGGCGAGGCACTGGCGCGCCTTGGCCTCCGGAATGCCGCGCTGCTTGACGAAGTCGATCAGGCCCATCGTCTCGGCCATCAGGCGGAAGGCGTCGACTGGCTTGGCGGCCTGGATCTGCTGCTGCACCGCCGGCGGCGCGGCCTGGATCTTGTCGAGGAACGATTGCTGGTTGGCGTACATCTGCTCGAGCAGCGGGAAGAACGCCGCCTTGTCGACGCAATTGCCGAGCAGCGTCGGCGGCACGTCGAGCGCGCCGTGGACCAGGAATTCGCGGAATTCGAAGCTGACCTTGCCCGAATCGACATAGGTGCTGGTCAGCGGCTGATAGCCCTCACGCGCCAGCGCGCCGCAGGTCGGGCACAGGCGCGAGCCATATTCGACCAGCTTGATGGGCGCGGCGGGATTGCCCATCACATAGCCTTCCTTGGTCTGCGACACCGTGTCCGTCCAATGCTGGCCGGCGGGCGCGCTGACCGCGGCGACCGGCGAGGCGGGGGCGGCGGGCGTGCCAGAGGTCGTGTCGCTCTTCGAACAGGCGACCAGCGCCAGCGGCGCGAGCAGGAAGGCGAGAGCCTTGGTGGCGAAATTCATCGATACGCTCCGGTTGCTTTACTTGGCGCCGCGGCCGGTGAGGACGGGTTCGAGCTGGGCCCAGGCCATCGGCGGCTGCAGTTCGTTGTTGATGTAGAAGGTCGGGGTCGAATTGACCTCGATCGGCGCGTCGCCGGTCATCGCGGTGATCCGTGCGACGGCCGCCTTGTCGGCGAAACAGGCGTTGATCTGGGCGGGTGTGAGGCCGCGGGCGCGCACCGCCTGGGTCAGGCCGACGCCGTCGGCGAGGACGCGCGCCTGGACGATGCCGGGCTTGCCGGCGAGTTCGCTATGCGCCTGCGCGAAGGCGGGGGCCTTGGCCAGCCACGTCTCCTGCGTCGCGAAGATCATCGCCGAGGTCGGGAAGAAGCCGCGACGACCGGTGCAGCGCGCGAGGATCGCGGCGGCGAGGTCGAGCGGGTCGTGGATCAGGTGGCGATATTCCAGGCTGACCTTGCCCGACCGGATCATCCGCCCCTTGAGCACCGCCTCGCTCTCCTTCGAGAAAGCGGCGCAGTGCGAGCAGGTGTAACTGCCATATTCGACCAGCTTGAGCGGCGCGGCGGGATTGCCGAGGACGAAGGCGCCCTTGGGCGTGACATTGGCCGTCTGCGTCCAGTCGATCGCCGGCGCGGCGGCGACCAGGACACCAAGGGCCAGCGGAGCGAAAGCGGCAAGCAACGGGCGCATGTCTATCCTATCTTGGGCAGGCCGCGCGGCGTGGCGGCGACGCCCGCGGCAAGCGATTCGAGCACGGCGCGCAATTCCGGATCGGCGATCGTCTTCAGCCCCTCGCCCATGTCGGCGGGGACGGTCTTGATCGACGGCGGCGCCGCGCGGCGGACGGGCTTGGCGATATCGCCCTGACGCAGCGTCAGGCGCGCGACCGCGGTATAGCCGAAGAAGCGGTTGACCCGCTCGACGATCTCCGGCGCGATATGCTGCATCATCGGCGCGTGGCTGCCGCGCACGGTGATGGTCAGCGTGCCGTCGGCCTTCTTGCCGGGCGGGAAGCGCAGCGATTCGGGGGCCGAGGCGCTGGCCCAGCGTTCGCCGACGATCTCCGGCCAGCGGCTGACCAGCGCACTCTGCACGAA
>JAEWJQ010000139.1 GCA_023386515.1 Pseudomonadota bacterium
ACCTTGGTGATGCCGGCATGGGAGATGCGCACCGAACCGCTCGATTCGCTGATCGTCCATCCCGGCTCCTGCGCAAGAGCCATCGTCGAACATCCAGCAGCCAGTATCGCCAGCGTGCGCTTCAGCATTTCGTCCCCTTTTCGACGCGCGTCACACGACGCGGACCATTCCGCTTGCACGGCAGTCGCTTAGGACGGGGTTCGCAGACAAAGTTAACACGACGAAAGGGCTAACTAACCATTTGCAAACGCTTGCTTGCTACCGCGGGGTCGTCACCAGAGGGAACAAAATGCGCCGCATTTCAAGTTGGGCGTCGATCGCCATCGGCACCACGAGTATCGCCATGCCGGCCGTCGCACAGGTTCGCCTGGATCGGGCTGACCCGACGATCGTCGAACGGGCCCTGCCGGATCAGGCGGCAACCCCAAAGCCGTCGTCCACGGCCGTGACGGTGGCACCCAACCCGGCATCTTCGGCAAGCCAAACGCCGTTACCGGCTCCCCGCGCCATCATCGTCGTCGGCAACGAGGCGGTCGGTACGGAAGCCTTCGCGCCGGCTCTGGTGCCGTTCCTGGGACGAGTCCTGTCCGCCGAGGACCTCTCCGCCCTGGCCGGGGCGGTCGCCTCTATCGCGCGAGACAACGGCTATCCCTTCGCCAGCGCGACGATCGAACCACAAACCACGGCCGATGGGCTGTTGCGTGTTACGCTGGACGAAGGCCGGATCTCTGCGGTGCGCGTGACCGGCGCCGTCAGCCCCGTCGCCGACAAGCTCTTGACCGACGCTCTCGTCACGGCGTCACCCGTTCGACGGAGCACGTTGGAACGCGCGATCCTTCTGGTCGGCGACATTGCGGGGGTCACCGTCAAGGAGACGCGCTATGTCCGGCAGGATGGCTTCGGTATCCTTCTGGTCACGATCGCGCAGGATCGCGCCGCCGCCTATGTGCAGATCGACAATCGCGGGTCGAAGGAGATCGGCCCGTTGCGCGCGACGGCGTTGGCCAGCGTGCGCGGGGTCGCGCAAAGCGGCGACGAACTGAGGCTCCTTGCCGCCACGACGCCGACCGATCCGCAGGAATTCGGGTTTCTTCGCGCGGCCTATACGGCGCCCGTCGATATGCGCGGAAGCGCGCTCTCCGTTTCGGCCTCGGCCGGTCGCGCACGACCGGGCGGCTTTCTGAAACCGCTCGACGTCGTCGGCGACAGCATCGACGTCGCGATCGCATTCAACACGCCGTTGCAGCGCAGCCGGGATCGCAGCGTGTGGGCGAACGTCGAACTGCGCGCCCTGAAGACCGACCAGTCCTTGCTAGGCAGCATGTTGCGCGACGATCGGATCGTCACCCTGACGGGTTCCCTAGTCGGAACGGCCCGTTTCGGCGGGGGCATCCTCAACGGCAATGTCGCGATGGTCGGCGGCTTGCCGCTGGCCGGGGTGACGCAGGAGGGGGATCGCCTGGCATCCCGCCCCGATGGCGACGCGCGTTTCGCCGCATGGACCTATGCCATCGACTGGACGACGCCATTGCCGGGGCCATTCGCCCTGTCGCTGGCCTCGACCGGACAGGTGGCATCGCGTCCCCTGCTCGCGACGGCCGAGATCGGAGTCGGCGGCCCGGGGTTCGGCCGAGCCTATGATTATGCCGAGCGGACCGGGGACGACGGCGTCCTCGCATCCGCAGAGTTGCGCACGAACTTCGGCCACATCCCCGGTGCGATCGACCGGGTGATGCTCTACGGCTTCGTGGACGGCGGCTATGTCCACAATCTCCGCGGCGGTTTGGGAGGGGGCTCCCTGCTCTCGACGGGAACCGGGGCGCGGTTGGGCAACGGCCGGTTGGACGGCATCGTCGAAATCGCCTTTCCGTTGAACGAGGATCGCTTCGACACCGGCACCCGCAGTACCCGGGTCTCGTTTCGCCTGGCCCGCAGCTTCTAGCGGCAACGCTCAGCCCGCATCGTTCGTCCGCCACCGGCGGCTCGGCACGCCGCCCGAGCCGCCTTCAGGCACGGACGTAGAACAGGTGCGTGTCAACCTTTGCGACCTTGATCATCGTGTCACGCCAATATGGCACCATCCAGTCGGCGTGATAGTGCGTGGCGCGGCCCACATCGGCGAAGACCCTTCCCGCCAAGGCCCTCTTCGCGTTTCGTCGCGCCGCAGACCAACCGAGATGCTTGGTGCGTCGCCGGATCGACCCGTCGCACGTGAACGAGAACTGGCAGCCCGACGTGCGATCGAACCCCTGATAGACGACGCCGCAGATCGTCTTCGGAAAGCCGGGCGCCCGCGCGCGGTTGAGAACGACCTGAATGACCGCTCGTTGCCCACGCGGGTCGTCCCCCACTTCGTAGAGGGCAGCCGTGGCGAGGCAGTCGACCGCCTGCGCGCGTTCGGCAGGTCCGCCGCGGAACCGGTAGGGGGCGGCTGTGACGCGCGCCTTGGTGACAATAGGGACCTCGGCATTCGACGCCCGCGCCTCCGCCATCGTCATCTGTCTCGCGCGCTGCGATGTCGGCTTGAAGGCGGCGGGATTGAAAAAGCTGCTCACGACGGCCAGCGCCGCTGCGACCATGATCAGCAACAGCCATCGATCGGCCCCCGCATCGCGCTTCGCCGGGCGGCGTCTGACGCTGGATGAGGTTCGCCGGGATGCCATCCCCCGCATGCTAGCGCATCGGGCGGCCCGAAGCAGCGACTAACACGCTTGCCGCACGCGCGGCGCGAGCCTGCGTATCCCCTTCACCTTCTCCGCCTTCTGACGAAATCGACCAACGCCGCAGCGCATCGGCCGGCAGGTTCAGATCTCCAGGCCGACGAAGATGGCCTTCGTCCGGCCGCGATCCTGTGCCACCTCGAACGCCTCGTTGATGCGGTCGAGCGGGAATCGGTGGGTAATCAGCTCCTGCGTTTTCAGCACCCCGCGCGTCACCAAATCGAGCACTTCGACCTGTTCGGCATGGATGTCGTGGAAGGCGAAGCTGGCGCTCGGGATCAGCGTGATTTCGGACATCTGGATACGCTGCCATTCTAGCGGGATGGCGATCGCTCCCGCATCGAAGCCACCGACGATGACGACCTTACCGCCGCGCCGCGCCAGCCGCGTGGCGAGGGGCAAAGTCTCGGGCATGGATTCGCCGCCGGCGCATTCGAACACGATGTCGGCGCCCCGATCGTCGGTCAGTCCGAGGATCACGTCCTGCGCGTTCTCTTGATCCGATCGGACGGTGCGGTCCGCACCGAGCCGTGCGGCCAGGGCGAGGGCGTGCGGCATCTTGTCGATGATCGTCACGGTTGCACCGCTGGCCTTGGCGAGCATCAACTGGCCCAGCCCGATCGGTCCTACCCCGATGATCGCCACGCGCGACCCGATGGTCAGGCCCGACAGATGCTGGGCATGCAGCGCCACGGCATAGGTATCGAGCAGCGCGGCATCGTCGAAGCCGACGCTGTCGGGCAGCGGATGGAACTTGTGCTGCGGCCCGACGACATATTCGGCATACGCGCGCGAGACGCTGGCGCGCCGCGTCGGATAGAGGTCCGGACAGCGGTTATATTGCTGCACCCGGCACCAGGCGCAGTGACCGCAGCCGAGCACGGATTCGACCAGCACCCGGTCGCCGACCGCGACCCGCGACACGGCGGCCCCGATTTCGACCACCTCGCCCGCCAGTTCATGACCCATGATGCAGCAGTGCAGTTCCTCCTCCGCCTTTTCCCAATGGCGCAGGTCGGTGCCGCAAATCCCCGCCATCCGCACCCGCGCCTTGACCCAATCGTCCGCGGGCAAGCGCGGCTCCTCGACCTCCGCGATCTCGAAACGACCATCGGCGGTCTTGCGGGCGGCTTTCACAACATGTCTCCCGGATGAGCGGCAGGCGGCGGGCTCGTCATCATGGCCGGGCAAACCCGCGAACACCGGGATGGTGTCGCGGCAAGCAGACTGATAGCCTTAAATCTCAATGACATAAATCAAGGTTTATGGGTGCCGACGGCAACACGCATCGCACACCGGGCGTTGCCCCGCCTCGCATGCCCCTGGACCCGCAAGCCGATTTGACCACCGCCGACCGCGAGCGCGGGTTGCGGTTGCTCGTCGTCGAGGCGGGGTTTTCAGGCGGCGCGGCCGCGCTCACCAGCGGGGTGATCCTGACCGCCTTCGCGCTCCATCTGGGGGCATCGAACGTGATGGTCGGCATCCTCGCCGCGATGCCGTTCCTGGCGCAGCTGCTGCAATTGCCTGCCATTCAACTGGTCGAGCGATGGCGTCGGCGCAAGAAGATCGCCGTCCTGTCCAGCCTGATCGGCCGAACGATGCTGGCGGTGATGGCGGCGCTCGCCTTCTTCAGCGGGACGGCGGCGCTGCTGATCTTCCTGGCGGCGCAGATGCTGTTGTGCGGTCTGGGTGCGGTCGGCGGTTGCGCATGGAACACATGGATGCGCGATCTCGCCCCCGACGATTCTCTGGGCGACGTCTTCGCCCGGCGAACCGTCCGGCTGACCGCGATCAGCCTGATCCTGGGGCTGGTCGCCGCGCTGGCGCTCGACCGGACGGCCGCCGGCTCTCCCGCCCGTGACATGGTGTTCGCGGCGATGTTCGGGGCCGGCTGCGTCACCGGCCTGATCAGCGCGCGGATCGTCGCGATGATGCCGGAACCACTGATGCCGCCGGCCAGGGGCGCCGTCGCGCTGCGCGCCTTGTTGGCGCAACCGCTGCGAGACCCGAATTTCCGCCGCTTGCTCGTCTTCGTGGCGAGCTGGCAATTCGCCATCAACCTCGCGACGCCCTTCTTCACCGTCTTCATCGTCCGGCAGTTCCATTTCGCCGTCAGCTTCGTGCTGCTGCTCAGCGTCGCCAGCCAAGTCGCCAACATCCTGGCGCTCCGCCTCTGGGGGCGGCTTAGCGACCGTTTCGCCAACAAGTCGGTCCTGGCGGTGTCGGCCCCCGCCTACATCCTCGCCATCGTCGCGATGATCGGCGCGTCGCAGCTGGGCGATCGGGGCGCGGTCAAGCTGTGGCTGATCGGGCTCCACCTCGTGATGGGCGCGACCATCGCGGGCGTGACGCTGGCGAGCACCAATATCGCGCTGAAGCTGTCGCCCAAGGGGGCCGCCACCGCCTATGTCGCCGCCAATGCCATGACCACCGCCATCGCGGCCGGGATCGCACCGATCCTGGGCGGCTTGCTCGCCCAGTTCTTCGCCGCACGCCAGTTCGAGCTGGTAGCGCGATGGCGCAGCCCCAACGGCATCTTCACCCTGCCGATCGCGCTGACCGGCTGGGACTTCTATTTCCTGCTTGCCGGGCTGATCGGTCTCTATGCCATCCACCGCCTGTCGCTGGTGCGCGAGCATGGGGAGATCGAGCGGCGGGCGATGGTCGGCCAGGTGCTGAACGAAACGCGGCGCAGTATCCGCAACATTTCCTCGGTCGCGGGCCTGCGCGCCGCGACCGATCTGCCTGCGACGCTGCTCCGTGATGCGCGCACACGTATCCGCCTGAAACGCGCCCGATCGGCGCGGACGGCACGAATGCACTGACCCAGTTTAAACGCTGCCCCTTTCCCCGGAACTGCGCGCGTTATCAGGTGATTAGAGGCCAACCGCGTCATCCTTTCGGAGTTTCTCATGCCCCGAACAGCGACGGCCGAAGCGCCGCCCGCGATCAGCCCTCATCTGCTGGACCTGCGCGAACTGCTGCGGGACGAACCGGCGCCGCTGGTTGATTTCACCGTCGGCGACCTGATGATCCGGCTGCACCGGACCGCTACGTCGGTGTTCGCGATCGTCCGGCGTCGAGGCAGCGCGGGCGGGGTGGCGGTACGCGCCGCCTTCATGCCGACCAGCTTCGACTGCGCAGCGCTCCCGCCCGAGGAGGGTGAAGTCGCCAGGCTCCGACTGACCAGCGCCATGGGCGAGCATATCGTGTCCTGCCGCGCCGATCGGCTGGCCGTGGAGCGCCTGCGCATCGCGACGCGCTTCATCCCTGCCCGGCCGATGGTCATGCCCCCCGCCCCGCGCGACCTCTATCCATTCGGCGCCGGCGACGACCCCTTGCGCGCGCAAGGCGTGGTCGAGGCGACGCAGCGCGGGCTGAACACCGGCCTCGTTTACTTCCGGATCGACGCCCCCGCCTTCGGCAACGTCCTCTACGTCCAAAATTTCACGGCATCGAACGACTATTTCCGTGCCACCGGCACCGTGCCCCGCGAAGCCGTCGGGGGCAGCTGGCCAGAACTGGGCTATGCCCTGCCCCTCTCCGATGCCAAGGCCAATCCGGCCGAGGTCGCGCTGCCGGCCGGCGAGTGGGTGACGCTATCCGACACGATCCTGGTCTTCCGCCACCACGCACCTCCACACGAACGCGAGACCGCCCGCCGATTCGTCCAGATGCTGGGC
>JAEWJQ010000157.1 GCA_023386515.1 Pseudomonadota bacterium
TGCCCCGCCTGCGCCCAGCCATCCAGCCACCGGTCGGCGAGCTCGCGTCGCACCGGCATCGGCAGGCTGCGCACCAGCGCGGCGCGTTCCTCGACGGGCAGCGCCGCCAGCGCCGCGATGACGTCGACCCGCCGGCTCATGCGCCGCCCTCCTTCGCCTTGCGGGCGGCAAGGGCCGCCAGTCGCGACAGAATCGTCGCGTCCGTCTGCTCGCGGGTGGCGACCATCGGCTTGACGCCGCCCCGCTTCACCGTCCCCGCCGCCCGCGCCTCGAAATAGCTGAGCACGCGCAGCGCATCCTCCAGCACGATCCGGTCGGTCTCGCCGCCCAGCACATGGCCGACGATCCGCATCTCGATCATCCGCCGTCCCGCGGCGACCGCCTCGCTCCACCGTTCGGCGAAGCGCGCGTTGACGCGATGCCGGTAATGCGCCTGCTGCGGCGCGATGCCCACCGCCCGCGCCGCCGCGCTGATGCTGCCGGTCGCCACCAGCGTATCGAAGAAATCGTTCTCCATCGTCCGCGTCCAGCGTACCCAGCGCCGTCCCGCCTCCGGTCGCCGCTCCGGCACCGCCGCCGCTCCGCCCGCTGCCCCATCGTCCGGGTCCGCTGCCATGCGTCCTCTCCCAAAAAAAGGCCGCCGCGACCGAATCGTTCGTCCGCCGCGCCGGCCTCGCCCGCACTTCCTCATTGTTCCTGTTATGTACCAGAAGAGTGTCGCGCTGTCAAGACGAAATAACCAAACGGGTTAAATCTATCAGTTATTCAACATAAAGGCGCGATTACAGAGCGTTAGCTGCTCACAGCCACTCAGCCGATGGTACAGGTAACAATTACCTCCCATTTTGGTCATTTACCGGTTGATCCCGACCGCCAATTGTCTAGCTTATCGCGATTGCTGACCATTTCCTGGGAACATCGGGCTCATGCTGCTCCGGCCCGCGCCTGTCGCCCAGGTGCTCCTCGATATCCGATTGACGATCGTCCATATGGATAATGCGTCGCGACAGCTGGTCGGGGCGGGACGGAACGATGTAATCGGCCTACCCGTGGCGGACCTGCTGCAGCCAATCGAACGGCCGATGGTCGCGGCCTTGCTGTCCGCCGTCCTGGCCGACGGCATCCCGCGGACGATGGACGCGCGCTGGCGCTATCCCGATGGCAGTACGCAGCGCACCGCCACTTATGTCTCGCGCCTTGGCAATGGCCCCGACGCGCGGCTGGCATTGGCCTCGCGGCCGATCGCAGCGATCGGAACGGTGGCGACGCAATGGCAGATCGCCTCGCTGATCCTCGGCGGCCTGCGCACCGGCCGCGCGACCTTCGGAACCGACATCTTTTCCGGTCCGCCGGCGGAGATCCTGTTGATCCTGTACCTGGCAGAGGTGGAAGGGCGCAGCATGACCGCGGCAGCGATCGCCGAAGCGACGGAGCTCGGCTGGCACCTGACGCAACGCTGGCTGCACGCGCTGCTCGGAAATGGTGTGATCGAGACCGAGCGCGACGCGCCGGTCGCACCAGACACGGCATTGCGCCTTACCGCCGATGGCGACGATCGCTTGCTGCAGATGCTGACGGCACTCGACTCACCGGCCCCGATCCGTCCGACCTAGGCTCGTCGGCAGTGCCGGCACCACCCGGCGCACGACGCCGCGGATCAGCGCGGACAGGCCATTGCCCTGCGCGCCGTGCTCGGCCCTCTGCTGTTCGCCCGCGGCGGGAGGGGCGATCTGGCGCCGCGCCGGAGGTCCGACTCGGTCCGTCTCGTCATAGGGGATGCGCGCCAGGTCGAGCATCAGGGCAGTGACGTCGCGGCTGAGCGTGTCGTGATTGTCGGCATCGAAGGTCGTTCGCAGCGCGCGGCCGACCGGGTAGAGCTTGGCATCCTGCCGCGCCGCCAGTCCGTCCTCACCTGGGTCGAAATGCTTCGCCATGGATACCCTTGGCCTCCGGGTATCTCAACGTACGGAATCGGCAACGGTTCACCGCCGGCGAAACCGCCGTTACGGGTCTTTCCGGCGGGACGTCGGGCTCAGCCGGCCGGCTGCTCCACCTCGTCCTGCGCCATCGTCACCGCACCGCTGTAGCAGCGGTCGAGATAATGGTTGGCGATGATGTAATGGGCCCGCACCGCCAGCGGGTGAACGGCGCGCTGCGCCAACTCCAGTTCGGTTTCGGCGCGGTCGTAGAAATAGCTCGTATCGTCACGCATCGTCGTACAGTCTCGCTACTCTGGCAGTGCCATGCCGGTCCGTCGGCGGCGGTGCCACGAAATAGGTTAAGGGGGGCCGCGGCGCCCCGATTGCCGGTCCGGCGGCGCTACCGGCTCGCCCCCTCGGCCACCCGCGCCCAGGCGGCGATCTCGTCGTCGAAATGCTGGCGGACGATCAGGTCGCCGGCGCGCGCCGCCGCCGGGTCGACCGCGATCGCGCCGCGCCATTCCCAGCTGGCATTGCCCGACAGCTGCACCATCGCATTTTCGCCGACCTCGGCGCGGACCAGCCCGCCGCGGTTGAAGACGGTGAACGGCGTCGCATAAGGCAGCCGTCCGGTCAGGCAGGCGGCGAAGCTCGACGCCGCCATGGCGCTGCCGCACCTGTCGGTCAGGCCGACGCCGCGTTCGAAGGTGCGCACGAACAGATCGTCGCCGCGCACCTCGACGAACGAGACGTTGGCACGGTTGGGCAGCCAGTCCGGCGCCGCCTCGCACGTCTCGCCGACCGCGACCAGCGCCGCCTCGTCGAGGCGATCGGTAAAATGGACCAGATGCGGGTTGGGCATGGCGACCGCGGTATAGGCGCGCCCGTCGCCCAGTGGCGCTACCGGCTGCTCGACGATCCGCGCGTCCGCGATGCCGCGGATCGGCCAGTCGGCGATCGCCAGCCCCGCCGGGCCGGCAGTCTCGCGCACGGTATAGACGCCCTCGGCCAGATCCGCGTCGCGCTCGACCAGTGCGGTCGACGTCTTCAACTGCACCGTCGCACGGGTCAGCCCCAGCGTCTCGAACCCCATCCGCGCGACGCAACGCAGCCCGTTCAGGCAGGTTTCCGCCTCCGAACCGTCCGCATTGAACATCCGCATTGCGAAATCGGCCGGGCCCGACGCCGCGCCGAACAGCAGCAGGCCGTCGCCGCCGACCGGTCCGCGCCGGTCGGCCAGCGCGCGGGCGATGCCGCCCCAGGCGGCATCGTCGAGAGTCAGGTCGCGTGCATCGATCAACGGAAAGTCGTTGCCAGACCCGTGGCATTTCACGAATTCCACACGCACGCCACACATCCCGTTTCGACGGCGCATGTCGCCGTCACCCCGGACCGACACAACGCCTGGTCGGCCCGCCCCGTTCCCTATACGTTTTCAGGGCAGCCGGTAATAGGCCGCAAGCCGGTCGAGCGCCAGCGTCAGCACCAGCCGCCCGCTCCGCGCCGGCCAAGCCAGCGGCTTTTCCGCCGAGGGCAACGATTCGCCGGCACAGATCACCCGCCAGGCGCCGTCCGCCAGCCCGTTGCCGAGATGCGCGATCGCCGCATCGAACCGCCGCTTCGCCGCGACATGGGCGAGGCCGGGCTCGCCGCCGACGCCATTGCCGCCATCGACGCGTACCCGGTCCCAGCGCATCGTCACCTGCGGGCCGAGCGCCGCCCGCTCGTAATCGGCGCGTAACCGTTCCCCCGCCTCGCACTGCCGGGCATCGACCAGTCCGCGCGCGCGGAGCCACGCCAGCGGCGATTCGGCGACATTCACCGTCACCCGCCGTCCGACCCCGATCGTCCGTTCCTCCAGAACCTGCGCCATCTCTCGCCTCCGTCATCGAGTCGGCTTGTCTATTGCCACGCACGCATGTTTGTAGGACAGTTGAAAAACCAATCTGGTTAGGGAGCTGGAAATGATCACCGCGATCCGCGATGTCCGCCGTGCCAAGGGCCTGACGCTGGAAGATGTCGCGCGCCGCTGCGTTCCGCCGACCACGGCGCAGACCATCGGTCGGTTGGAGATGGGCACCCGCACGGTCTCCGTCGCCTGGCTCAACCGCATCGCCGCCGCTCTGGAGGTCGATCCGGCCGCGCTGGTGACGTTGCCCGAACGGCCGGCG
>JAEWJQ010000188.1 GCA_023386515.1 Pseudomonadota bacterium
GTTCCAGACGCCGAAGGAGGCGAGCGCGCTCGCGCTGGAGAAGGACGTGGACGTGGTCGGCGCATCCAGCCTCGCCGCCGGGCACAAGACGCTGATCCCCGAGCTGATCGGGCATCTGAAAGACGCCGGGCGTCCCGACATCAAGGTGATCGCCGGCGGCGTCATCCCGGCGCAGGACTATCAGGCGCTGCGCGATGCGGGCGTGCAGGCGATCTTCGGCCCCGGCACCAATCTGATCAAGGCGGCGGAGGAGGTGCTGCGCCTGCTCGGCCACAATATGCCGCCGGAGGAGGACGCCGCATGATCGACGACGGCGACGAGCCGGGCGGCGATGTGCCGTTCTCGCGCTCCTACGACTTCTTCAAACATGCGACCGGCATCGCCTTGGTGTCACTGGGCGGCGTGTTCGCCTTCGCCGACGATCGTGGAACCCGCTTCGATGGCAAACAGCTGATCGTCGTGCTCGCCTTCATCGGCGTGGCCGGCATCGTCAGCCTGTTGATGGCATCCCATCTCGCGGGGCTTGAGGTGAGCCGTCATTCGCGTGCCAAGGTTGCGCGGACCATCCGGATCGCGCAAGCCGCGGTCAGCACCCTGCTTTCGGGCGGGGTCGGAGCCTTTCTCTACAACTTCACACCGGCGATCCTGCAATGACCCGTAACGACTGGACCCGCGACGAGATCGCCGCACTGTTCGACCTGCCCTTCGACGAGCTGATGTGGCAGGCGCAGACCGTGCACCGCGCGTACCACGCGCCCGGACAGGTGCAGCTCTCCACATTGCTGTCGATCAAGACCGGCGGCTGTCCGGAGGATTGCGGCTATTGCTCGCAGTCGGTCAGCGCGGAGAGCGGCGTCAAGGCGACCAAGCTGATGGACGTGCGCGCGGTGCTGCAGGCGGCGGCGCAGGCAAAAGACAATGGCTCGACCCGCTTCTGCATGGGCGCGGCGTGGCGCAATCCCAAGGACCGCGACATGGACTCGATCGTCGCGATGGTCGAGGGCGTGCGCGGCATGGGCATGGAGACGTGCATGACGCTCGGCATGCTCGAGCCGCACCAGGCCGATCGGCTCGCGGCGGCGGGGCTCGACTATTACAACCACAATATCGACACCTCGCCCGAGCGTTACGGCGAGGTGATCACCACACGGACCTTCCAGGAGCGGCTCGACACGCTCGACGCGGTGCGCTCGGCCGGGATCAACGTCTGCTGCGGCGGCATCGTCGGCATGGGGGAGACGCGCGAGGATCGCGTCGGCTTCGTCCACGCGCTGGCGACGCTGCCCGAGCATCCCGGCAGCGTGCCGGTCAATGCCCTGGTGCCGGTCAAGGGCACCGTGCTCGGCGACATGCTCGCCGACACGCCGCTCGCGAAGATCGACGAGATCGAGTTCGTCCGCACCGTCGCGGTGGCGCGCATCACCATGCCGGCGAGTATGGTGCGCTTGTCGGCCGGGCGCGAGAGCATGTCCGACTCGACCCAGGCGCTGTGTTTCATGGCCGGCGCCAACTCGATCTTTACCGGCGACAAGTTGCTGACCGCAGGCAATGCCGGCGACGACAAGGACGCCGCGCTGTTCGCCAAACTGGGCGTGACGCCGATGGCGGCGGAGTGCCGCCTGGCGCAGGCGGCGGAATGAACTGGCGCAGGGTCATCGCGCTCGTCCTCTGGACAGCCGTGGTGGCCCTGACGTTTGTCGCTATCGCGTTCGTGATGTTGATCGGCGATTGCCCGGAACACGTCATCAGTGGTTGGCAGGGCGGTACCGCCTGCGGCGACCAGAAACGCGTCGTCGCTCGATCTCTCGTGATCGGTTTCCCGCTCCTGTGGCTGCTGGGAACGATCGGTATTTTCCGTCGCTGGAGCCGTTGATGTTCAAGAAAATCCTGGTCGCCAACCGCGGCGAGATCGCCTGTCGCGTGTTCCGCACCGCCAAACGGATGGGGATCAAGACGGTCGCCGTCTATTCCGATGCCGATGCGCGCGCGCCGCACGTGCTGATGGCGGACGAGGCGGTGCGGCTGGGGCCGGCGCCGGCGGCGGAAAGCTACCTCAAGGCCGAGCTGATCCTGCTGGCGGCGAAGGAGACCGGCGCCGACTGCATCCACCCCGGTTATGGCTTCCTGTCCGAGCGCGAGAGCTTCGCGCGCGCCTGTGCCGAGGCGGGGATCGCCTTCGTCGGCCCGCCGCCGAACGCGATCGCGGCGATGGGCGACAAGATCGAGTCGAAGAAGCTGGCCAAGCAGGCCGGCGTCAACGTCGTGCCCGGCTATCTGGGCGAGATCGCCAATACCGACGAGGCGGTGCGGATCGCGGGCGAGATCGGCTATCCGGTGATGATGAAGGCCTCGGCCGGCGGCGGCGGCAAGGGCATGCGGCTCGCCTGGAGCGAGCAGGACGTGCGCGAGGGATTCGAGGCGACCAAGCGCGAGGGGCTGGCGAGCTTCGGCGACGACCGCGTCTTCATCGAGAAGTTCATCGAGAGCCCGCGCCACATCGAGATCCAGGTGCTCGGCGACCAGCACGGCAACATCGTCTACCTCAACGAGCGCGAATGTTCGGTGCAGCGCCGCCACCAGAAGGTAGTCGAGGAGGCGCCGTCGCCGTTCGTCACGCCGAAGATGCGCGCCGCGATGGGGGAGCAGGCGGTCGCGCTGGCGCGGGCTGTCGGCTATCATTCGGCCGGCACCGTGGAGCTGATCGTCTCCGGCGCGGACACGACCGGCGAGAGCTTCTACTTCCTCGAGATGAACACACGGCTGCAGGTCGAGCATCCGGTGACCGAGGAGATCACCGGGCTCGATCTGGTCGAGCAGATGATCCGCGTCGCGGCAGGCGAGCCGCTGGCGTTCGGGCAGGGCGACGTCGGGATCAACGGCTGGTCGATCGAGAACCGCGTCTACGCCGAGGACCCGTATCGCGGCTTCCTGCCGAGCATCGGGCGGCTGGTGCGCTACAATCCGCCGGCGGCGAGCGAGGCGGCAGACCAAGACCGGTCATCCCCGCGCAGGTGGGGATCGATAACC
>JAEWJQ010000199.1 GCA_023386515.1 Pseudomonadota bacterium
ATCTGCGCCTGCGTGGCGGGACGGGTACGGCACGGGTGGCGCTGTCAGGGTCACGCGGCCGCGGTTTCGACATCCGGGCCGAGGCAGATGTCGCCCCGGAACGGATCAGCGTCGCGGCGCAGGGCCTGGTCGACCGGCGCCCGCTGCAGCTGCTCTCCCCGGCGGCGTTCAACCGCGACGGCGATGGCTGGCGGCTCGCGCCCGTCCGGCTCAGCTTCGCCGGCGGCACGGCCGAGATCGGCGGCCGGTACGGCGGTCATGCGCTGCAGGTCGATGCGACGCTGGCCGCGATGCCGCTCGCCATCCTCGACATCGGCTATCCAGGGCTCGGACTGAGCGGCGTCGCGTCGGGGCGGTTCAATTTCACCGATACCGCCGATGCCGCGCCGACCGGGCGGGCCGAACTGACCGTCCGCGGACTGAGCCGCGCCGGCCTGGTGCTGCAATCCCGTCCGCTCGACGTCGGTGTCGCCGCCGCGCTGACCGCCGACCGGCTCGGTATCCGGGCGGTGATGGCCGCCGACGGGCGTACCGTCGGCCGCGCACAGGCGCTGATGAAGCCGCTCGGCGGCGGCGATCTACCGACCCGGCTGGCGCAGGCGCCGCTGATCGCGCAGTTGCGCTATCAGGGGCCGGCGGACACGTTGTGGCGGTTGACGGGAGTCGAGCTATTCGACCTGTCGGGGCCAGTGGCGATCGGGGCGGATGTCGGCGGCCGCCTGTCCGCACCCGCCATCCGCGGCATCGTCCGGGCGGATGGCGCGCGCATCGAGAGCGCGACCACCGGCACCGTGCTGACCGGCGTGACGGCGAGCGGCCAATTTGCCGGGTCGCGATTGCGCATCGACCGGTTCGCCGCCGACGCGGGCAAGGGCGGTCGCGTCACCGGCACCGGCAGCTTCGATTTCGCCGCCGCCCATGGCGTCGGCCTCGATCTGTCGTTGCAGGCGGATCATGCGGTGATGATCAACCGCGACGACATCGGCGCGACCGTCACGGGGCCGCTGACCTTCGTGTCCGACGGCGGCGGCGGCCGGATCGCCGGCAATGTCGTGCTCAATCGCAGCCGCTATCGCCTTGGCCAGGCCAGCGCCGCCGCGGCGCTGCCCAAACTCAACGTGCGCGAGATCAACCTGCCCGGCGGCGGCAGCGAGGACGAGATGCCGACGACGCCATGGTCGCTCGCCATCAAAGCGCATGCGGCCGGCAACATGCTGGTCAGCGGCCTCGGCCTGTCGAGCGAATGGTCGGCCGACCTCGATCTCGGTGGCCAGCCCAACAATCCCGCGATCAGCGGCCAGGCGACGCTGATCCGTGGCGACTATGAATTCGCCGGACGCGAGTTCGAGCTGCAGCGTGGCGTCATCCGCTTCGGTGGTGAGGTGCCGGCCAACCCCGCGCTCGACATCGCCGCCGATGCCAACACCACCGGGTTGAACGCGACGATCCGCGTCACCGGCACCGCGCTGAAGCCGGAGATCGGCTTCACCAGTACGCCGGCCTTGCCGCAGGACGAGCTGTTGTCGCGCCTGTTGTTCGGCACCTCGATCACCAACCTGTCCGCGCCAGAGGCGTTGCAGCTCGCCGCCGCGGTGGCAGCCTTGCAGAACGGCGGCAATGGCCTGAACCCGATCAATGCGGTGCGCCGTGCGGCGGGCCTCGATCGCTTGCGCATCCTGCCGGCCGACCGGCAGACGGGGCAGGGAACCTCGATCGCGGCGGGCAAATACGTCACCCGGCGCCTGTATGCGGAGATCGTCACCGACGGGCAGGGCTATTCCGCCACGCAGGTCGAATTCCAGGTGACACGCTGGCTGTCGCTGCTGTCGAGCATCTCGACACTCGGCCGGCAGAGCGCCAACGTCCGCGTGTCCAAGGACTATTGATCCCCCGCGTTGCCGGGGGTCATCGGCGCAACCGCGCCCGACCGACGGGCGTTTGCGCCGCGGCGTAAAGGAGACGGGACATGGAACGGGTCGCACGCATCGAGCAGACCGGCGGGCCTGAGGTGATCGAGTGGATCGACGACGACTTGGCGCCGCCCGCCGCGGGCGAAGTGCGGATGCGCAATCGAGCGGTCGGGCTCAACTATATCGACACCTACCATCGCGCCGGCGTCTACCCGATCGATCTGCCTTCAGGTCTGGGCAGCGAAGCGGCAGGCGTCGTCGAGGCGGTGGGGGAGGGCGTGCACGGCTTTTCCGTCGGCGATCGCGTCGGCACCTTCGGGCCGCTGCGGGGCGCCTATGCGACCGCGCGCAACGTGCCGGCGGCGCAGCTCATCCACCTGCCCGACGAAGTCGACGACCGCACCGCGGCGGCGCTGCTGCTGAAGGGCTGCACGACGGAATGCCTCGTCGAGCGCTGTGCCGAAGTCCAGCCGGGGCAGACCGTTCTGGTCTGGGCGGCGGCCGGCGGCGTCGGCCAGCTGCTGACCGGCTGGCTGAAGGCGATCGGCGCCCGCGTCATCGGGACGGTCGGAACGGCGGAGAAGGCCGACCACGCGCGGGCCGCCGGCGCGGACCATGTCATCCGCTATCGTGACGAGGATGTTGCTGCCAAGGTCCGCGAACTCACCGATGGCGAGGGGGTGCCGGTGGTTTTCGACGGGGTGGGCATGGCCAGCTGGCAGGCCTCGCTCGATTCGGCGGCGCGGCGCGGACTGATCGTCAGCTACGGCAATGCCGGTGGTCCGGTGACGGGGGTGGCGCTCGGCACGCTGTCGGCGAAGGGGTCGCTATTCGTCACCCGACCGACGCTGTTCGATTACTACGCCGACCCGGCGGAACGCCGCCACGGCGTCGACCGGGTCTTCGCCATGCTTCGGAAGGGGGCGATCAAGCCACAGATCGGCCAGACTTTTCCGCTGGAGCGGGCGGCTGACGCGCATGGCGCACTGGAGGCCGGCGAGACACGCGGAAGTACAGTGCTGCTGCCCTAATGAATGTCGGTTTGATCGGCTGAATATCCGCTCGGGAGTCGTGAGACATCGCCGATCCTCATCGCAGTGACATTTTTGTCATGGCGGTGACTTGATCCTGCAACCGCGCTGCGGGCATGGGTACGCCCGGAGTTCTATCGATGTCGCAACGGCCCATTTTCTACGACGCCAGCGGACGGCGCAAACGCCGGTTCACCTTCGCGGTGGCGGCGTTCGTCCTGTTGCTGCTGCTCGCCCTCTCGGTCTTCGCGGTGTCGATCGGCGCCGTGCCGGCGGCGCCGTTGCTCCCCGTGCAGGCCGAGCATCCGACGTTGCGCAAGCTGCCGCCGCCGCACGGCCTGATCGGACGTACCGAACGCAGCCTCAATTACTACGCGCGCAAGCTGTTCGGCACCGCCGGCGCCAAGCCGACCGGCGGCATCAACAATCCATCGCTGGCGATCGGCTTCTACACGCCTTGGGATTCGTCGAGCGCGTCCAGCCTGTCGCGGCATATCGACCAGCTCGACTGGGTGATACCCGGCTGGATTTCGGTGACCGGTGCCAACCATCAGATCACCGTCTTCCGCGATGTGGCGGGGCGCGAGATCATCAATCGCGCGACGCGGCGGCCGATCGTCACGCCGATGATCCAGAACGTGCTAAACGGACAATGGGACAGCCAGGGCATTGCCGCGCTGCTCGCCGATCCCAAGGCGCGTACCGCGTTCCTCGACAAGCTGACGCCCTGGCTGGCGCAGAACAACGCCAACGGCGCGTTCTTCGACTTCGAGGAGCTGCCGGCCAGCGCCCATGCCAATTACCGCGCATTCCTGGCGGAGGCGCAGCGCCGTTTCGCGCCGCGCGGCTGGACGGTGTCGATCGCGGCCCAGCTCGGCAATCCGGACTGGGATCTGCCAGCCTATGCGAAGGTGACCGACAAGGTCTTCCTGATGGCCTATGACGAGCATGAGAGCAGCGGCCCCGCCGGCCCGATCGCCTCGCAGCATTGGTTCGCACAGGTCGTCGCCGAGGCCGCGCGGGGCATTCCGCCGTCAAAGCTCGTCGTCGCCTTCGGCTCCTACGCCTACGATTGGCACGACGGCACCGGCGATCCGGCGACGGTCGAGGAAGCGTGGCAGGACGCCGCCGACAGTTCGGCGATGCCGACCTATGACCGCACCAGCGGCAACACCGGCTTCGCCTATATGGAGGGCAGCAGCCGGCACGTCGTGTGGATGCTCGACGCCGCCTCCGCCTACAACCAGATCGGGCTGCTGCACCGCGCCGGCATCCGCAGCGTCGCCTTGTGGCGGCTGGGATCGGAGGATCCCGGGCTCTGGTCAATCTTCGGCCGGGATCACCGCCAGCTGCCGCCGCCGTCGGCGATCAACGTCATCCCCGCCGGCACCAACACCGACATCGAGGGCGCGGGCGAAATTCTGAAGATCTCGGCGGAGCCGGTCGCTGGGGCCCGACGCGCGACCGCGGGCCGGGACGGGCTGCTCGCCGACGTCGTCTTCGACCGGCTGCCGTCGCCCTATGTCGTGGAGCGTACCGGCTATCGCCCCGGTCTGCTGGCGTTGACGTTCGACGACGGTCCCGACCCCAAGTGGACGCCGCAGATCCTCGACGTGCTGAAGCGCGAGCATGCGCCGGGCACCTTCTTCATCGTCGGCGAGAATGCCCTGACGCAGCGGTCGCTGTTGCAGAGGATGGTCGCCGAAGGGCATGAGATCGGCAGCCACACCTATACACACCCCAATCTCGCCGCCGTCGGTCCGGCGCAGGTGCGGTTCGAGCTCAATGCCACGCAGCGGCTGTTCCAGGCATTCACCGGCCGCTCGCTGCGCCTGTTCCGCGCGCCGTACTTCGGCGATGCCGAGCCGAGCACCGCTGACGAAATCCAGCCGGCGCTGATGGCGCAGAACCGCGGCTATATCTCGGTCGGCCTGCACGTCGACCCCGACGATTGGAAGCGACCCGGGGTGCAGGCGATCATCGACCGCACGATCGACAAGATCGTCAATGGTCCCAAGACGTGCGACGACCAATCCGACGCCAATTGCAGCCGCAACGTCATCCTGCTCCACGATGCGGGCGGCAACCGCCAGGAGACCGTCGAGGCGCTGCCGGTGATCATCGAGCGGCTGCGCGCGCTTGGCTATCATTTCGTGCCGGTGTCGACGCTTGCCGGGCTCAGCCGCAACGCTTCGATGCCGCCGATCTCGGCCAGCGACCAGCTCGCGGCGCGCGCCGACCTTGCGTTATTCTCGACGCTGGGCGGTATCGTCATCGCGATGCGCTGGCTGTTCGGCATCGCCATCACCGTCGGCATTCTGCGGGCCGTGGCACTGTCGGCGCTCGCCCTGATCCAGGCGCGGCGCGAGGGACGGACCGTCTTCCCGTCGATCGATCCCGGGCGCTTCGTAACCGTGATGATCCCCGCCTATAACGAGGAACGCGTGATCGAACGGGCGGTGCGCGGCGTGCTGGCGTCCACCGAGGTCCAGATCGAGGTGATCGTCATCGACGACGGATCCAAGGACGCGACCAGTGCGGTCGTGGCCAGCGCCTTCGCGGACGATCCCCGCGTGCGGCTGCTGACGCTGGAGAATGGCGGCAAGGCGCGCGCGCTCAACCGCGGGCTGGAGCTGGCGCGGGGCGAGATCGTCATCGCGCTCGACGCCGACACGCAGTTCGAGCCGGCGACGATCGCGCGCCTGGCCCGCTGGTTCGCCGATCCGACGCTCGGCGCCGTGGCCGGCAACGCCAAGGTCGGCAACCGCGTCAATCTGGTCACCAAATGGCAGGCGCTGGAATATATCACCGCGCAGAACCTCGAGCGGCGCGCCCTGGCGCGGCTGGATGCGATCACCGTCGTTCCCGGCGCGGTCGGCGCATGGCGGCTGGCGGCGATCCGCAGCGTCGGCGGCTATCCCGACGACACGCTGGCGGAGGATCAGGATCTGACCATCGCGATCCAGCGCGCCGGGTGGAAGGTCCGCTACGACCAATATGCCATCGCCTGGACCGAGGCGCCGGAGACGTTCCGCGCCCTCGCCAAACAGCGTTTCCGCTGGGCGTTCGGCACGCTGCAATGCCTGTGGAAACACAGCGGCGCGATCGGCCGGTCGACCCCGCGCGGCCTGGGCTGGATCGGGCTGCCGCAGGCGATCGTCTTCCAGATCCTGCTCGCCGCCATTTCGCCGATCATCGATCTGGCGCTGCTGGTCAGCTTCGTCGTCACCTATTTCGACGTGCAGGCGCATGGTTGGGCGCAGACCAGCCACGACATCTACACCATGCTTGCCTTCTGGATCGTGTTCACGACGATCGACCTGCTGGCGGCGACGATCGCCTTCGCCCTGGAGCGGCGGGAACAGTGGCGGCTGTTGTGGCTGCTGATCCCGCAGCGGGTCGGCTATCGCCAGGTCATGTATTATGTCGTGCTCAAGGCGATCGCCCAGGCGCTGCGGGGGCCGATGGTCGGTTGGGGCAAGTTGCAACGCACGGGGCGCGTCCAGACGGCGGATAGGCCAGCTTCCTGACGCATCAAATGGAAAGTGGTTGTGCGCTTGCGCGCAATGACGCTACGGGCGCGCTCTGCTTACGGAGAAGGTCATGGGGTATCGGGTCGTCGTCGCGGGTGCGACGGGCAATGTCGGTCGCGAGATGGTCAACATTCTCGCCGAGCGTGAGTTTCCGGCGGACGAGATCGCGGTGCTTGCCTCGTCGCGCAGCCAGGGCGATGTGATCGACTATGGCGAGACCGGCAAGAAGCTGACCGTCAAGAACATCGAGCATTTCGATCCCACCGGCTGGGACATCGCGCTGTTCGCGATCGGCAGCGAGGCGACGCGTGTCTATGCCCCCAAGTTCGCCGCCGCCGGTTGCACGGTGATCGACAATTCGTCGCTGTACCGCATGGATCCGGACGTGCCGCTGATCGTGCCGGAAGTGAATGCCGCCGCGATCGACGGCTATCGCGCCAAGAACATCATCGCCAATCCCAATTGCTCGACCGCCCAGATGGTCGTCGCGCTGAAGCCGCTGCACGATGCGGCGACGATCAAGCGCGTCGTCGTCGCGACCTATCAGTCGGTGTCGGGCGCCGGCAAGGTCGGCATGGACGAACTGTTCGAGCAGAGCCGCAACATCTTCGTCGGCGATCCGGCCGAGCCGAAGAAGTTCACCAAGCAGATCGCCTTCAACGTCATCCCGCATATCGACAGCTTCCTCGACGACGGTTCGACCAAGGAAGAATGGAAGATGGTAGTCGAGACCAAGAAGATCCTCGACCCCAAGATCAAGGTGACGGCGACCTGCGTGCGCGTGCCGGTGTTCGTCGGCCATTCGGAAGCGATCAACATCGAGTTCGTCGACGAGATCAGCGCCGAGCAGGCGAAGACGATCCTGCGCGAGGCACCGGGGATCATGCTGATCGACAAGCATGAGGACGGTGGCTACGTCACCCCGATCGAAAGCGCGGGCGACGACGCCACCTTCGTCAGCCGGGTGCGCGAGGACCCGACCGTCGAGAATGGCCTGTCGCTCTGGTGCGTCAGCGACAATCTGCGCAAGGGTGCGGCGCTGAACGCGGTACAGATCGCCGAACTGCTCGGCCGCCGGCACCTGAAGAAGGACGATACGGCGCTGATCGAGGCGCTGACCGACGAGGGCGACGACGCCTGATCGCCGGCATCAGGGAGACGACCGTCGGGCGCTAGCGTCTGATCAGTAAAGCTGGGCCGGTGCCGCTTCCTCGTCAATGGATCAGACCCTGGCGTCCGGCGGCTCAATGGCCGATGTACAGGCCCGGCCGGTGCCAGGTGATCAGCACCAGGCTCATCGCCGCCGCGCTGAGCGCCGACCAGGCAAGATGCGTGGCGCTGACCACGGGGATCGCGGCGGCGAGGATCACCACGTCGAACGCCGCTTGCGTCCGCCCGGCATTCCATCCGCGGCTACGTTGCAGCCACAGCGTGACGACGCCCGTCCCGCCCACACCGGCGCTATGCCGCGCCAGCGCCAGAATGCCCATGCCGATGACGGTGCCGCCGAACACCGCGGCAAAGGCCGGATGGATGTCGACGACATGGAAGGAGGCGCGGGCGAGCATCGACAGGCCGGCGATGCCGAGGTTGACGAGCAGCGACTTGATGGCGAACCGGCTACCCATCACCCGCTGCGCAAAGGCGAAGAAGGGGATGTTGATCAGCGTGAACAGCACGCCGACCGGCATCGGTACCAGATAGGACAGCAGCAGCGCGATCCCCGCCGTGCCGCCCGTCGTCAGTCCGGCCGATTTGAGCAGCACCAAGCCGAGGACGATCAGGATGCAGCCGATGACCAGCGCATAGGCATCCTCGAGCAGGCTGTGCTGGCGACCGGTGAAGGCGGTTTGCGAAGGGGCTGGCATCGACTCTCGACAGATAGGCTGAGGTACTCTCCCGTCCGTCGCTCTGCTGGCGTGGGGCTGCTATAGCCTAGCCTGTCATGGTTGGGAATGGACCTTTCGGGGAACGCCGATGAAGGATGAGGACGCCGCGACGATCATGGCCGGCGGCTGTCAGTGCGGCCGCACCCGCTACGCCCTGATCGTCCGGGACGACACGGCCTATCTCTGCCATTGCCGGATGTGCCAGCGCGCGACCGGTGGCGTCGCTGCCGCGCTGAAGGCGGTGGCGGCAGGCGACCTGCGCTGGGCGGGCGCGGAGCCGGACCGTTATCGTTCGTCGCCGTTCGCCCGGCGCGGCTTCTGCGCGGCTTGTGGCACGCCGCTGACCTACGAGCCCGATGACGGCGAAGGCCTCGACGTGACGGTCGGCAGCCTCGACGATCCGTCGCGGTTGCGGCCGGTCGCCCATGCCGGCGTGGAAAGCTGGCACACGGCATGGCTGGACACGCGCGACCTGCCGACGCAACGCACGGATCAGAACAGCCGCATCGCCAACAAATGGATCGACAGCCTTGGACGTATCCCCGACTGACCGTTTCGCCAGCTTCGACGGCACGCACATCGCCTGGCGCGAGGTCGGGGGAGGGCGCCCCGTGGTGCTGATCCACGGCTATTTCTCGACCGCAGAGGTGAATTGGATCAAATACGGCCATGCCGCGCGCATCGCGGAGCGGGGCTTTCGGGTGATCATGCCCGATCTGCGCGGTCACGGCGCTAGCGACAGGCCGCATGATCCGGCCGCCTATCCCGCCGACGCGCTGATGCGGGACGGTTTCGCGCTGGTCGCGCATCTCGGCCTGACCGACTACGACCTGGGCGGCTATTCGTTGGGCGGACGGACGGTGATGCGGATGCTCGCCCGCGGCGCGACGCCGCGGCGGGCGGTGATCGCCGGCATGGGGCTCGATGGGATCGTGCAGACCGCCGGCCGCGGCGGCTATTTCCGCAACGTGCTGACCAGCCTCGGCAGTTTCGCACGCGGGACGCCGGAATGGATGACGGAGGCCTTTCTGAAGACCACGGGGGGCGACCCGGTCGCCCTGCTCAACGTGCTCGAGACCTTCGTCGACACGCCGATCGATGCGGTGGAACGCATCACCGTCCCGATCGCGGTCGTCACCGGCGTCGATGACGACGACAATGGCTCCGGCGCCGCGCTGGCCGATGCCCTGCCGCAGGCCGTCTATCGCGAGATCCCCGGCAACCATATGAGCGCGGTGACCAAGCCGGAACTGGGGCAGGCGATAGCAGACTTTCTGGCGGCTTGACCGCAGCGGCGGTCCGCGGCCATTCTCCCTCGCAACAATCGAACCGAGAGGGATTTTGATGTTGCGTACCGCCGTTTCGTTCCTTGCGCTGGCCGGGGCGCTGACCGCTGCGCCAGCGCTAGCGCAGACCGCGCCTGCCCCTGCCACGGCCGGCACGCCGACGGCGGCGCAGGCCGACGCCTGGGTCGCCGGTGTCGAGAAGGAAGCGGCACAGCTCGGCGTCGACGCTGCCCGCATCTCCTGGGTCAACGCCACCTACATCACCGACGACACTGATGCCCTGGCCGCCAAGTCCGGCGCGGAGATGACGGAGAAGGCGGTCGAATGGGCGAAGGGCGCAGCGCGCTTCAACGGCACGCCCGGTCTGTCCTACGACACCAAGCGCAAGCTCGACCTGTTGCGCAACGGCGTCGGCCTGCCCGCGCCGACGACGCCCGGCGCGGCCAACGAACTGTCGACGCTGACCACGCGCATGTCGTCCAGCTACGGCAAGGGGAAGGGCAGCCTGAACGGCCAGTCGATCAACGGCTCGGACATCGAGGCGGCGATGGGGACGGAGCGCGATCCTGCCAAGCTGAAGGAGATGTGGACCAGCTGGCATGACAATGTCGGCGCGCCGATGCGTAAGGATTATGCGCGGATGACCGCCATCTCCAACGCCGGCGCGAAGGAGCTCGGTTTCGCCGACGTCGGCGCGATGTGGCGGTCCGGCTATGACATGACGCCGGATCAGTTCGCGGTGCTCACCGACAAGATCTGGGCGGAGGTCGAGCCGCTCTACAAGTCGCTGCACACCTATGTCCGCTGGAAGCTCAACGCCAAATACGGCGATGCGGTGCAGCCCAAGACCGGACCGATCCGTTCCGATCTGCTCGGCAATATGTGGGCGCAGGAATGGGGCAACATCTACGACCTGGTCGCGCCGCCGGGCTCGGGCGATCTCGGCTACGACACCGGCGAATTGCTCAAGGCCAAGGGCTATGATCCCCTCCGCATGGTCAAGCAGGGCGAGGCCTTCTATTCGTCGCTCGGCTTCGCGCCGCTGCCGCAGACCTTCTGGGAACGGTCGCAGATCACCAAGCCGCGCGACCGCGAGGTGATCTGCCATGCCAGCGCCTGGGATATCGACAACATGGACGATATCCGCATCAAGATGTGCACGAAGGTCAATGCCGACGATTTCGTCACCATCCACCACGAACTCGGCCACAATTA
>JAEWJQ010000231.1 GCA_023386515.1 Pseudomonadota bacterium
CGGGGGGTGGCGGGGAGCAAGGGGGCGATCGCGACGGTGATCCGCTCGATCGGCACCGATCACCACCGCAATCCGCACACCGGCGGGACCAACTGGCCCGAAGGCGTGACGCCGATCCCGGCGGCCGCCCTGTCCGTCCCCGACGCCGAGCTGCTGGAGCGGATGGCGGAGCGCGGCAAGCCGATCACGCTGAAGCTGGTGCTGACGCCGCGGTTCGCCGGCACCGGCACGTCCGGCAACGTCATCGCCGAAGTGCCGGGCAGCGATCCCAAGGCTGGCGTGGTGCTGATCGGTGGCCATCTCGACAGCTGGGACCTCGGCACCGGCGCGATCGACGATGCCAGCGGCGTCGCGATCACCACCGCGGCCGCCAAGCGCCTGCTCGACGGCCCGCGCCCGCGCCGCACCATTCGCGTCGTCTGGTTCGGGGCGGAGGAGCCGGGCGGCTATGGCGGCAAGGATTACGCCAGCAAACACGGCAGCGAACGCCATGCCACCGCCGGCGAAAGCGATTTCGGCGCCGACCGCGTCTGGCGGTTCGAGGTCAACCTGCCCGACACCGCCAAGCCGATCGCCGACCGGCTGCAGACGGCGCTGGCGCCGCTCGGCATCAGCCGTGGTGCAGGCGTCGGCGGCGACGGCACCGACGTCGGCCCGACGCTGGCGCTCGGCGTCGCGGCGATCGACCTCAACCAGGACGGCACCCGCTACTTCGACACGCACCACACGCCCGACGACGTGCTCGACCGGATCGATCGCGAGCAGCTGCGGCAGAACGTCGCGGCGTGGACGACGATGCTGGCGGTCGTCGCCAATGCGCCGGAGGAGATCGGCAGGGTCACGCCGCGTCGCTAAACCACTGAACGTGCACCGGTGACGGACGATCGTCGGCGTAACGACTTGCCTCAAATCGGCCGCATTGGTTGCTGTCACATGAATTTGGTGATTGACCGCGGGGAGTCGTGCGGTATTTGGGCCGTCTCGCGTCGGCAATCGGGCCGGCCGCGAACCTGTATATTGCTTGGGAGCTATCGAATGAAGAAGATCGCTTTCGTTCTCGCTGCCGCCGGCCTGATGTCCGTCGCTGCGTGCTCGAAGTCGCCGGAAGCCGCCGCCGTTGAGAACAACGCGGACATGCTGGCCGACAACATGGAGATGCAGGCGGACAACATGGACGCCCTCGCGGACAACACCTCGAACGCCACGGCTTCGGCAGTGCTCGAGAATGCGGCCGACAACATGAACGCCGCTGCCGACAACGTCCGCGACGCGGCCGACGCGAAGGCCGACAACATGTAATCGGCCTGCGCCGGGTGCGCCCGGCGCGCCGGTGCATCGTTGCACCTTCTTTGATCAAGGGCGCCTTCCTCCAGCAGGGAAGCGCCCTTTTTCTTTGCCCGGCGCTGCGCTAGGCGAAGAAACGGTGGGGCCTGTAGCTCAATGGTTAGAGCTGGCCGCTCATAACGGCTAGGTTGCGGGTTCGAGTCCTGCCGGGCCCACCAAATGCTTGCACCGGGCGCGATGAGCGCCTAGTCGGCAAGCCGCTCGTCGGGGAGTGGCGCAGTCTGGTAGCGCGCCTGCTTTGGGAGCAGGATGTCGCAGGTTCGAATCCTGTCTCCCCGACCATTCCTTCGTGCCATTCGCATGACTAAGCCCTTGCCGAGCGGGCCGGAACCCCGGCGTATCGACGCGAGCAGCTACAGCCTCGTGAACGCCAGCACTGCGTTAGGCGGGCGCTTCCCTTTGCTACCGGTATGATGAGCTGCCGATTGGGTGCCGGACAACGGTCTAGCCTTGGCGGTCGCCTGAACGACGCCAAGGCGTAATTTCCTGAACGGCGATCCTGCGGCCCGGCTGTCAGTTCGTACCGCCGATCGCCGCCTGGACGATTAGTCGCGGAAAGACCGTCTCCAGCGGCTTGGTGTCCGGCAGGATGTAGACATACCCGCCCTTGCGCCCGAACAGCGGCTTCACGTTCTTCGTGTAAAAAGCGATCGGCACGTTGATGCAGCCGAAGGTGATCCGGTTGTCGTCGGGGGTCGGCGAAAGCATGCGCTCGCGCCGATGTTCGCTCTTCTTGCCCGGCGTCGGTATCGGGTGAAGCGCCACCGACGTGGCATAATCCACCCAAAGCACCCGCTGGTGCCCCGCGGCCGGACCGAATTTTGCGAGGAATCGTCCCGCCGGCGTCGTCTTCTCCGCAGGGCCGATTTCCGATAGGTCCTTGCTGCCGACGCCGGGCGTCGCATCGTCGCCGACGGCGATGCCGATCAGCACGGGCGCCCTTCCCAGCTCCATGCCGACGCCGTCGTAGAGCACCATAGACGCATTCATCTTGTCGATGATCACGTATGGCAAACCGCGGTTGTCGCCCGAAACCGATACCCAATCCGCCACCCGAATCGCGGCGGAGGAGAGTTCCAAGGCGTCCGGCGTGACCGACGGCGCGGCTTGCACGACCGCGGGCGGCGGGGCCGGGCGTTTCCGCTCGGGCCCGCTC
>JAEWJQ010000253.1 GCA_023386515.1 Pseudomonadota bacterium
CGTCGTGGCGTCGGCCATGGTGAACGGCACGTCGAGGATGCGCGCCAGCGTCTGAGCGAGCAAAGTCTTGCCGCAGCCGGTCGGACCGACGAGCAGGATGTTGCTCTTCGCCAGCTCGACGTCGGCACCCTTGGCGCCGTGGTTCAGGCGCTTGTAGTGATTGTGCACCGCCACCGACAGCACGCGCTTCGCCTGCTTCTGGCCTATGACGTAATCGTCCAGCACGTCGCAGATTTCCTGCGGCGTCGGCACGCCGCCGTCCTTCTTGGCGACCAGCGCGGACTTGGTTTCCTCGCGGATGATGTCGTTGCACAGTTCGGCGCACTCATCGCAGATGAACACGGTCGGCCCGGCGATCAGCTTGCGGACCTCGTGCTGCGACTTGCCGCAGAACGAGCAATAGAGGGTGCTCTTGGAGTCGCCACCGCTCAATTTCGTCATTCACACTTCCTTGTCGCGGAGGTCATCTCCGCTGGTGAGGCCGGGCATGGTAACCCGGCCGGTACGCAAACCACAACGCCCAAACGTCCCTAACGGTCTCGGGCCGGCGCGTGCCCGCCCCGGCCAGACCGGATCAGGCCGCCTGCTGAACCTCTTCGCTCGGCGTCGGACGCTTGTCGAACACCTCGTCGACCAGGCCGAATTCCTTTGCCTCATGCGCCTCGAGGAACGTGTCGCGATCCATGCGCCGCTCGATCTCCTCCAGCGGCTGACCGGTGTATTGCGCGTAAAGGTCGTTCATCCGCTTGCGGATGCGCAGGATCTCCTTGGCCTGGATCTCGATGTCCGACGCCATGCCCTGCGCGCCGCCCGACGGCTGGTGGATCATGATCCGCGCATTGGTCAATGCGATGCGCATCCCCGGCTCGCCGCTGGCGAGCAGGAAGCTGCCCATGGACGCCGCCTGGCCGATGCACACCGTGCCGACGCGTGGCCGGATGTACTGCATCGTGTCGTGGATCGCCATGCCCGCCGTGACGACACCGCCCGGCGAGTTGATGTACATGAAGATGTCCTTCTTCGGGTTCTCGGACTCGAGGAAGAGCAGCTGCGCGGTGATCAGGCTGGCCATGCCATCCTCGACACCGCCGGTCACGAAGATGATCCGCTCGCGGAGCAAACGGCTGAAGATGTCGAACGAACGTTCGCCGCGGTTCGACTGTTCGATGACGATCGGCACGAGCCCAGCCTGGGTCTGCTGCAAGCCAAGGCCTGCGCGCCCCAGATGGTTCGCGAAATCACCGGTCTCGAACGGATTGTGCATGGAAATCTCTCTTATGCCCTTGAGGCCGCCAACATCGGCGCTTGGCCCGGACAGTTCAAGCCCCGTTGCCGGGCGCGGGCAGCGCCAGATAGGCGAGACGTCGCACCTCGCGCCGGCCGCGCACGACCGTGTCGAGGATCAGCCCCGCGAACCAGCAGAGCGCGGCGACGATCATGAGCCCGGTGATCAGGATCGCGGTCGGAAAGCGCGGCACCAGCCCCGTATCGAGGTAGGTGAGCGCCAGCGGCACGCCCAACGCGAACGCGACGACCGCCAGCACCGCCGCGATCGCGCCGAAGAACAGCAAAGGCCGCTCGATGCGGTACAGGGTCACGATCGTGCGCAGGATGCGCCAGCCGTCGGAATAGGTGCTGAGCTTCGAGGTCGAGCCCTCCGGCCGCGCGAAATAGGGCGTCTCGACTTCAGCCACGGGCATTTTGAGTTCGAGGGCGTGGACGCTGATCTCCGTCTCGATCTCGAAGCCGGCGGAGAGCGACGGGAAGCTCTTCACGAAGCGGCGCGAGAAGACGCGATAGCCCGACAGGATATCGGTGAAGCTGCGCCCGAACAGGCGCGCCAGCATGCCGGTGAGCAGCGCATTGCCGAAGCGGTGGCCGCGGCGGTAGCTTTCCAGCACCTGGCTGATCCGGCTGCCGACGATCATGTCGGCCTGTTCCTCGATCAGCCGTGCGACCAGCGCGGGTGCGGAAGCCGCATCATAGGTCGCATCGCCATCCGCCATGACATAGACGTCGGCATCGATGTCGGCGAACATGCGCCGCACGACATTGCCCTTGCCCTGGATGCGCTCGCGGCGGACCACCGCGCCGGCCGCGCGCGCGACTTCGACGGTACGGTCGCGCGAGTTGTTGTCATAGACGTAGACGGTCGCCCCGGGCAGCGCCGCGCGGAAGCCGGCCACGGTCTGCGCGATCGCGGCTTCCTCATTGTAGCAGGGCAGCAGCACTGCGATCCGTGGCTGCGTCACTTCACTGCCCCCTATTGTCAGCTGGGGGCGCAACGCCCCGCCGCGACCTTTAACGTCATTCCCGCGCAGGCGGGAATCCGGAAACGCCGACACCCGCTGCCATCGCGAGCCCTGCGCGTCTGGATCCCCGCCTTCGCGGGGATGACGTGCGGGCTTAGCAACAGCCCTAAACTTCCGTCATGCCGGCGGAGGCCGGAACCCATGGATGCGGAACGACCGTGATGCTCCCGCCGCATGCCGGACGTATCCGTGGCTCCCGGCTTCGACGGGATGACGAACGGGGAGAGCGCGTGCCCTCCCCTATTCCTCAACCCTCGGCCTTCGGCGCGGCCGCCTTCTTCGCGCGAGGCTTCTTGGCGGGGGCCGCGTCGGCCGCCTCGGTGCCCTCCGCGGCTTCAGCCGCCACCGGCGACGATTCGGTCACCTGCGTCTCCGCCTCGACCGGCGCAGCGGCCTTCTTGGCACGCGGCTTCTTGGCCGGGGCAGCGACCTCGGCCTCGCCAGCCGGAGCCTCGACGGCGCCGGCGTCCTCGCCCTTGGCAGCCAGCTTCTTGGCAGCCGCCTTCTTGGCGGGCTTGGCCTCGCCCTCGGCCGCGTCCGCCTTCTTCGCCGACTTGCGCGGCTTGGGATTGTCGTGGTCGTGCGTGTGCGTGCCGGTCGCGAAGCCGTCCTCGCTCTCGATCGCCGCCTCCAGTTCCTCGCGCGTCGCCTCGCGGTCGGTGATCTCGGCCTTGTCGAACAGGAAGTCGACGACCTTGTCCTCGTACAGCGGCGCGCGCAGCTGGGCGGCCGCCATCGGCTACTGCTGGACGTACTGGATGAAGCGCTGGCGGTCTTCCGGGCCGTACTGCTGCGCAGCCTGCGCGATCAGGCGGTTCATTTCCTGATTGCTGATCTCGACGCCATTCGCTTGGCCGATCTCCGACAGCAGCAGGCCCAGGCGCACGCGACGCTCGGCGATCTTGCGATAATCGTCGCGCTCGGCTTCCATCTCGGCCAGCGCCGCCTTCGGATCTTCCTCGTGGCTCGCCTCATGCTCGAGCTGGTGCCAGATCTGCTGGAACTCGGCCTCGACCATCGACGGCGGGACCTCGAAATCATGGCCCTCCGCCAGCTGGTCGAGCAGCTTGCGCTTCATGTGCGTGCGGGTGAGACCGTTATGCTCCTGCTCGATCTGCCCCTTGATCAGGCCGCGCAGCTGCTCGAGGCTTTCGAGACCCAGGTTCTTGGCCAGATCCTCGTCGATCGCGCTCTCGCCCGCGGTCTTCACCGACTTGACGGTGATGTCGAACGTCGCCGGCTGACCAGCCAGGTTGGCGGCGCCGTAATCCTCGGGGAAGGTGACGTTCAGCGTCTTTTCCTCGCCGGTCTTCACGCCGACGAGCTGGTCTTCGAAGCCTGGGATCAGGCGACCCGAGCCGAGCTCGACGCCCATGTCGGTGCCGGTGCCGCCGTCGAACGCGACGCCGTCCGCGGTCTTGCCGACGAAGTCGACGGTGACCAGGTCGCCCATCTCGGCGGCCTTGTCGCCGGCATCGTCCCAGCGCTTCGACTGGTCGGCGAACTTCTGCAGCTGCTCGTCGACCAGCTCGTCACCGACCGGCACGGTCAGCCGCTCGAGCTTCAGCGCGTCAATCGCCGGCGCCGGGACGCTCGGCAGCACTTCCAGCTCGACCTTGACCTCGGCATCTTTGCCCAGCGCATAATCCTCGTTCAGCTCGACGGACGGCTGCATCGCGGGACGCAGGTTCTTGTCGGCGATCAGCTGCTGCACGCCCTGCTGGATCGCGCCGTTCAGCGCGTCGGCGGCAAGCGCCTCACCGTGCATCTTGCGCACCAGGTTCGCCGGCACCTTGCCGGGGCGGAAGCCGGGCATGCGCACCTGCGGGGCGACGCGCTTCACTTCGGCGTCGACCTTGGCGTCGATGTCCTTGGCGGTGATGGTCAGCGTGTAGGCGCGCTTCAGCCCCTCGTTCAACGTCTCGACAGTCTGCATCTTGGGCCTTCGATCTGGAGAAAATGCGTGAATTCTTTGAGGCTTCCGGTCCCGCCACTGGCGGCGGGACTGGTGCGGGCGAAGGGACTCGAACCCCCACATCTTGCGATACTGGAACCTAAATCCAGCGCGTCTACCAGTTCCGCCACGCCCGCATAAGGACCCGCCGTTGGGCGCGCGTCTATATCAGCATGGCGCAAAGGCGCAAGCGCGAGGCAACTTCGCGCGTTCACGCGGCGTTGAATGCGGGAAGGAGAGCATATCATGGCCACCCAGCCCCCGCCCGAAGTTCCCGCTCAGCCCAGCCAGCCGGTGCAGCCCGACAGCCCGCCGCCGGAGATCACGCCGCCGGGTCCCGATATCGATCAGCCCTCGCCAGGCACACCCGCCGGCGACCCCGGCACGCAAAATACGGCAGAAATCTGACACGAGGCTATGATGAGCGCCACCGATCCCGATCCCGACAGCCTGCCCGGCGATGCACCCGACGACAATCCGGACAGCCCGCCCGACGCCGCTCGCGAGGACC
>JAEWJQ010000266.1 GCA_023386515.1 Pseudomonadota bacterium
GCATCGCAACGATGATCCGGTCCGCGCCCGCCCAGCGTCAGCAATCCAGTCCTGAAATTTCCTTGCTGCGCCGCAAAATTTAATTCCTACTAAAAACGTATACAGTATCTGCACGTCGCCCCCCTAATGTCAGGGGGAAACAATGATGATGATACGACGGATGTGGCTGGGCGCCACGGTTTCGGCGCTTGCCCTGTCACAGGCATCCGCGGCGGTGGCGGGGGGTGTGCCGAGGACGCAGGTCGAGGACAAACAGTCCTCGTCGTCCGGGCAACGCGCCAAACACGCGAAGAGCAATAAGGGCGAGCCGCAGCGTGCGGGTGCGCCAGACAGCGACCAGGCCCACGCGGAGGAGGCGGAGGGCGAAATCGTCGTGACCGGATCGCGGATCGCGCGCCGCGAGGCGAAGGGCGCGGCGCCGATCACGACGGTGTCGGGCGAGTCGTTCGATCGCAACGGCAATCGCAGCGTCTTCGACGCGCTGGCGACGCTGCCGCAGAATTCGGGCTTCGCGCAGGGCGAGGATGCCGGCAGCACGTTCACGCCGGCGGCCAACTTCGTCAATCTGCGCGGGCTCGGTCCCAACCACAGCCTGGTGTTGCTCGACGGGCGCCGGTTGTCGGATTATCCGATCGCCTATAACGGCTCCGTCAATGCGGTGAATCTGGCGAACGTGCCGAGCGCTTTCGTCGATAAGGCCGAGGTGCTGACCGGCAGTGCCGGCGCGGTCTACGGATCGGATGCGGTGGCCGGCGTCGTCAACATCAAGCTGAAGGAGCGGCAGGACGGGCTGGACCTCAGCCTGCGGGGCGGGACGACGGACCAGGGCGGCGGCCGCAACTTTCGGGCGCAGGCGGTCGGCGGCCAGACCTTCGGCGCGCTCGATCTGGTGCTCGGCGGCGAGATCACGGTCCGCGATCCGCTGTTCTGGGGCCAGCGCCGCATTTCCGAATCCTATTCCCGCTATGCGACCCCGGACCAACCACAATATCCGCCGGCGCTGTTTTCGATCCGCGACCCCATCAGCCGCAATTACTTCAAACCGGAAGCGGGAACGTGCGAAGGTCTGTCGTCGCTACAGGGCGGCACCGTCCGTAGCGTGACCGGGAAGTACGGCACCTATTGCGGCAGCGATGCCTTCTACAGCTATCGCACCATCCAGACCCAGAAACACTCACAGAGCTTCTACGGCCGCGCCACCTACCATGTGACGGGCGACACCCAAATCTATGCATCGGGGCTGCTGACGCAGAGCGAGATCGCCAATCTCTTACGGGCGCCGAGCTGGTCGCGGACCTTTTACAATCTGGCCACGTCCCAGCTCGAAAACTGGTCGCGGACCTTGGCGCCGGAAGAGACGGGCGGCGCGTTCGGTGCCGCGAACCATTATGCCGAACTGGCATGGAATGGTGCCGTCGGCGCGCGGGGGAAGATCGGGAACAGCTGGCATTGGGACGTGTCGTACGACCGGTCCGACTATCGCAGCGATCAGCGCCGCCTGCGCCTGCTCAGCGGCATCACGCGTTTTTTCCTCGGCCCGCGGCTGGGGGTCGAGGACGGATTTCCCGTCTATGACGCCCCCGCCAGCCGTCTCTACACCCCGCTGACCGTCTCGGACTTCGGCGCGCTGTCGGCGCAATCGACGTCGCACAATCTGACCCGGCTGCAGGATATCTCGCTCGCGCTCAATGGCACGCTTCTGCAATTGCCGGCCGGGCCGCTCGCGGCGGCGATCGGCGTGGAAGCCGGCGCCAACCGCTTCGTCAACACGCCCGATCCGTTGCTCAACACCGGTATCTATTTCGGTGCGCCGACGGCCTCGGTCAGTGCGGGCAGCCGGCGGCGGCAGGCGATCGGCGGCGAATTGCGGGCGCCGGTGCTGCGCTGGCTGACCGTTTCCGGTGCGGGCCGCTACGATCGCTACCGTTATGCGGGGCGCCAAATTTCCGCGGCGACCTACGGCGGCGGCGTGGAGGTGCATCCGACCGAGACGTTGCTGATCCGCGGATCCCTGTCGTCGAGCTTCCGCGCGCCGGACATGAACTACGTCTTCGAGACCGAGACGCGCGGCTATCATCCCGGCGTGACCGATTACTACCAGTGCAGGTTGGAAGGCACGCCCTACGACAGCTGCACGATCGCCTACAACATGGACTTCGTCGAGACCGGCAACCCGGATCTCAAGCCCGAGCGCGGCCGGTCGCTGACCGCGGGCATCGTCTGGGCACCGAACCGCCACTTCGACCTGTCGATCGACTATTACCGGATCCGCATCAGTGACGAGGTCACCTCGCTGGACGTCGACGAACTGTTGAAGCAGGAGGCGGACTGCCGGCTCGGCGCCTCCGTCTCCGGCTCGCCGGTCGATCCCCGTTCGAACCTGTGCGTCGACTATCTGGCGCGGGTCGATCGCGTTACCGGCGATGCGACCGTCAGCGCCAATCAGGTGACGCTGATCCGCAGCAGCCCGATCAACGCCGCGCGGGAAACCACCTCGGGCCTTGATGCCAGCGCGACGCTGCGCTGGGCATGGCGGCGGATCGGTGATTTCACGCTCACCGGCAACTACAATCGCGTCTTGAGCCACACCTATCAGCAATTTGCCGACGATCCGGTGTTCGACTGGCTCAACACGCTGGCCTATCAATCGGAATGGAAGAGCCGCGGCAACGCCAGCCTGAGCTATTCCAGCGGTCCCGTGTCGCTGACCGTCTTCGGCGTCCATTACGGCCGGGTGCCGAGGAACGACTATTTCGGCTCGCGGTCGCCCTATACAAC
>JAEWJQ010000273.1 GCA_023386515.1 Pseudomonadota bacterium
CCGCTGTGGGACTGGGTGCTGGCCGGGCGGTTCGCCGACGGCGAGTTGCGCACGGTGGCGGGCGAATGGTTCGGCTGGTCGCCGTGGTTCGGCCTGGCCTGGTGGGCGACGCTCGCGCTGCCGATGCTCGGCTGGCTGGTCGCCAGCGTCAGGCGTGCGGCGCGCGCTTGAGACCCCGGACGCGGTGCCAGATGTAGAAGGCGACCAGCGCCACGACGACGATGCCGATCAGCAGGTCGGCGCGATGGAAGGCCGCCTTGACCCGCGGATCGCTGTTCCACTTGCTGCCGAGCTTCATGCCGACCCAGGCGAGGCCGAAGCACCAGGGCCAGGAGCCGAGGAAAGTGTAGACGTGGAACGGCACCAGCCGCATGCGCGCCACCCCGGCCGGGAAGGCGATGAAGCTGCGGATCACCGGCAGCAGCCGCCCGATCAGCACGGCGATGCTGCCCCAGCGGGCGAAGAACCGGTCCGCTGCGTCGAGCTCGCCCGGACCGATCAGCAGATAGCGGCCCCAGCGTTCCGCGACCGGCCGGCCGCCGCGCTTGCCGAGCTCATAGGCGACGAACGAGCCGATGTTGCAGCCGATCGCCCCCGCGGTCGCCCCGAGATAGAGATCAAAGCGACCGGTGGAGACCAGATAGCCGGCGAACGGCATGATGATTTCCGACGGCAGCGGAATGCACGCGCTTTCGATCGCCATCAGGATCGCGATGCCGACATAGCCGCCGCTGGAGATCACCCAGATGGTGAAGGTGGCAAGGACGCCCAGGATCTTTTCGAACATGGGACCCGCGCTTGGCCGATCCCGAGGGGTAAGGGAAGGGGGAACCGGCGCGCCTGCGAAGCGCTTGGGGCGGATGGACGATCTTACTCTTAACGACGGCCGCACGATGCCGCGGCTCGGCTTCGGCACCTGGCAGATCCCGGATACGCAGGCGGCGATGGCCGTGCGCCGCGCGCTCGACCTCGGCGTGCGGCTGATCGACACGGCGGCGATCTACGGCAACGAGCGCGGCGTCGGCGACGGGATGACCGACGAGGACGCCTTCCTGACCACCAAATTGTGGAACGACCGGCAGGGCGATGCCGAGGCGGCGCTCGACGAGAGCCTGGCGCTGCTCGGCCGCGACAGTGTCGACCTGTATCTGATCCATTGGCCGTCGCCGGGGCAGGACCGCTATGTCGAAGCGTGGCAGGCGCTGGTGAAGCTGCGCGATGCCGGCAAGACGCGATCGATCGGCGTGTCCAACTTCCTGCCCGACCATCTCGAGCGGATCATCGATGCCACCGGCGTCGTGCCCGCGGTCAATCAGATCGAGCTCCACCCGCATCACCAGCGCCGCGAGGAACGCGCCTTCCACGAACGGCACGGCATCGTCACGCAAAGCTGGAGCCCGCTGGGCCAGGGCGGCGAGCTGCTGCGCGACGCGACGATCACCGGCATCGCGGACAAGCATGGCCGCTCGCCGGCCCAGGTGATCCTTGCCTGGCATCTTGCCCATGGCCTGTCGGTGATCCCCAAGGCGGCGGACCCCGACCATCTGCGCGACAATGTCGCGGCGCAGGAGCTGACATTGCCGGCGGAGGATGTCGCGGCGATCGACGCGCTCGACCGGCAGCAGCGGATCGGCCCCGATCCCCGGACGATGTAGGCGGCGACGGTGGCGGCAGCCTAGCCGACCGCCCCGCGCAGCACTGCGCGGACGCCGCGCTCACACGGTTCATATTCCACGGCGGCCTGCAGGCTTTGTGCCATCGAGCGGATGATCCGCGTGCCGAGTCCGGTGCCCTTCGGCGCCGCCTCCGCCGGCATGCCGCAGCCGTCGTCCTCGACCGCGAGCAGGAAGAAGGCGTCGTCCAGCTGCGTCAGCGCGACGCGCACCTCGCCGCCGCTGCCCGGATAGGCATATTTGCACGCGTTGGTGACCAGTTCGGTGACGATCACGCCCAGCGACACGGCGCGATCGGTCGGCAGCCGAATCGGGTCGGCGGCGAGGCGCAGCCGATGCGGCGCGCTGTCGCTCGACAGGGTTTCGCTGAGTTCCTCGATCAGCGAGCCGAGATAGTCGCGCATGTCGACGCTCTCGACGTCGTTCGCCGAGTAGAGGCGGCGGTGCACCTGCGCGATCGCGCCGATGCGCCGTTGGGTGTCCTCCAGCGCGGCGCGCGCGGCGGGATCGGCGACGCCGCTCGCTTGCAGCCGGACCATCGCCGAGACAAGCTGGAGCGAATTGGCGACGCGGTGGTTGACCTCGCCGAGCAGCGCCTCGAGCCGCGCATTGCTGGCGCGCAATGCCTCCTCGGCCAACGCTTTCTCCCGCGATAGCCGCGCGGCGTCGAGCACCTGGGCAAAGATGGCGGCGAGCAGGTCGAAGAAATCCTCGCCGACCGTCTTCACGACATAGTCGGCCGCGCCCGCCTTCAGCGCCGCGACCGCGATCCGCCCCTCGCCCGAGCCGGTGAAATACACGACCGGCGGCGGCGACGGCAAAGCGGCGAGCCGGGCCAGCGTCTCCAGCCCGTCCATCCCCGGCATGTATTGGTCGACCGCGACCAGATCGAACGGCTCCGCCGTGGCCAGCGCCAGCCCCTCCGCGCCGCCGTCGGCCAGGGTCACCTGATAGCCGCGCCGCGCCAGCGCACGCGCCGCCAGCCGCCGGATACCGGCGTCATCGTCGATGTACAGGACGCGGGGATCGGTGCTCACTGTTCCTCGATCTCGGGGACCTGGATCACCGACAGGAACAGGCCAAGCTGGCGGATCGCCTGGGCGAAGCTTTCGTAATTCACCGGCTTGGTGATGTAGACGTTGCAGCCGAGGTCGTAGCAGCGCTGGATCTCGATCTTGTCGTCTGTGGTGGTCAGCACGACGACCGGCGTACGCTTGAGCGGGCTGCCTTCGGCCTTGATCTTGGCGAGGATGTCCGTGCCGCTCATGTCGGGGAGATTGAGGTCGAGCAGGACCAGCGCCGGGCCGTTCTTGGCCGGCCCGTCGGGCGCCTCGAACAGAAAGTCGAGCGCTTGGGTGCCATCGGTGAAATGCTTGATCTCGTTCAGGATGCCGGCGCGGCGGATGTTCTTCTCGATCAGCCGGGCATGGCCTTCGTCATCCTCGATCATGACGATGCCGACGGATTGATGGGCGTTCATTTGCTGTCCTGCACTTCGAAGGTCTTGGGGAGGGAGAGGCGGAAGGTGGCGCCTTCGCCGAGCGTGCTGTCCACCTCGATCGTCCCGCCGAGGCGATAGGCGAGCGCGCGGACGTGCGCCAGCCCGATGCCTTCGCCGGGCTGATCCTGCGGCCCGGAGCGGCGGAACAGGTCGAAGATGCGCTGGTGATCGCGGGGGTCGATGCCGCGGCCGTTGTCGGTGACCGACAGGATCACCCGACCGCGCCGTTCCTCGCCCGCCACGCTGATCCGCCCCGGCCGCCCCGGTTGCAGATATTTGGAGGCGTTCTCGATCAGGTTGGACAGGATCTGTTCCAGCGCGACGCGGTCGGTGACGAGGGACGGCAGCGGCCGAGCGATGGTCAGCGTCACGCCGCGGTCGTCGAGCACGTGGCGGATCGATCCCTCGATCCCCTCGACC
>JAEWJQ010000296.1 GCA_023386515.1 Pseudomonadota bacterium
ACGGTAGTCTATCATCGGGCGCTCGCGACCTCCGGCGACGCGGGCAGGTTGGCGAGCTGCACCGGCTGGCGCCCGACCAATGTCGCGACGGCGGTGCGGCCACTCTCTCGCATCTCCGCGCGGCAGCGTTCGGCATCCCGCCGCGCCGCGACGTCGGCACCCCGCGGCGCACAGGCCCAGGCGGCGGCCCGCATGACCCGTGCGTCCAGTACCGCCCGATGCTTCGGATTGTTGAGATTCAGCCCCCTGGTCGAGATACGAGCCGATACGGTTTCCCGCGCGGGGTCGGCAGCTACCGTGCCGATGCTCAGGCACGACAGGACGAGCGACGCCGAAGCGACGCGGATCAGGTTCTTCATGGTGATACTCCTGCAATAGCTCGCGCCGCATCGGGGCCGGCCCCGTGCCGCGTCTCTGCCGGACCGGCTCACCAGGGCCGGTGCGTCCCTCCGGCCATGTGCCGATAGGAGCGATCCATGTCGTCCTCACGACGTCGCGACGACAGCTATGTTGCAGTGCACCATTGCGATGCGGCTTGCCTCCGCTTGCCGCGTTCCCTACCTGTTCGCCGGTGACCGACGCTGCGCAATCCCTGCAAGATCCGCCCTATCTCAAGGGTCTGAACCCGCCCCAGCGCGAAGCGGTGCTGACCACGGAAGGGCCCGTGCTGATGCTGGCCGGCGCCGGCACCGGCAAGACCGCGGCGCTGACCGCGCGGCTCGCCCATCTGCTGTGGACGCGTAAGGCCTATCCGTCGGAGATCCTCGCGGTCACCTTCACCAACAAGGCGGCGCGCGAAATGCGCGAGCGCGTCGGACGGCTGGTCGGCGAAGCGGTGGAGGGCATGCCGTGGCTCGGCACCTTCCACGCGATCGGCGCTAAGATGCTACGCCGCCATGCCGAACTGGTCGGACTGCAGAGTAATTTCACCATCCTCGACACCGACGACCAGCTGCGCTTGCTCAAGCAGCTGATCGTCGCGGCCGATCTCGACGAAAAGCGCTTCCCCGCGCGCAGCCTCGCCGGGCTGATCGATGACTGGAAGAACAAGGGACTCGTTCCCGCCGACATCGACGCGGGCGAGAGCGAACGCTTCGCCAATGGCCGCGGCGGCGAACTCTATGCGCAATATCAGGATCGGCTGAAGGCGCTCAACGCCTGCGACTTCGGCGACCTGCTGTTGCACATGCTGACCATCCTGAAGACACATGCCGACGTGCTGCGCCTGTATCAGGAGCGGTTCCGCTACATCATGGTCGACGAATATCAGGACACCAACGTCGTCCAATATCTCTGGCTGCGGCTGCTCGCCCAGGCGCGCAAGAACATCGCCTGCGTCGGCGACGACGACCAATCGATCTATTCGTGGCGCGGGGCGCAGGTCGAGAACATCCTCCGGTTCGAACGTGATTTCCCCGGCGCGACGGTGATCAAGCTCGAACAGAACTACCGCTCGACCCCGCATATCCTCGGCGCTGCGTCCGGCGTCATCGCCAACAACGGCGGGCGACTCGGCAAGACATTGTGGACCGAGCTCGACGTCGGCGAGAAGGTCCGCGTCATCGGCGTCTGGGACGGCCCGGAGGAAGCGCGCCGCGTCGGCGACGAGATCGAGACGGCGCGCCGCAACGGCGTCAGCCTCGACCGGATCGCCATCCTCGTCCGCGCCCAGCACCAGACGCGCGAATTCGAGGACCGCTTCATCGCGATCGGCCTGCCCTATCGCATCGTCGGCGGTTACCGCTTCTACGAACGCGCCGAGATCCGCGACGCGCTCGCCTATCTGCGCGTCGTCAACCAGCCCGCGGACGACCTCGCCTTCGAACGGATCGTCAACGTTCCCAAGCGCGGCCTCGGCGACAAGGCGCTGGCCAAGATCCACCAACTCGCCCGGATCGAGGGGCTGCCGCTCACCATCGCCTCGGCCCGCATCCTCGACACCGACGAGCTGACGCCACAGGCGCGTCGCGCGCTCGGCAATCTCGTCGGCGACATCGCGCGCTGGCGCGACATGGCGCGCGAGCTGCCGCATGCCGAACTGGCCCGCCAGCTACTCGACGAAAGCGGCTATACCGCAATGTGGCAGGCGGAAAAATCGGTCGAGGCCGCCGGGCGGTTGGAGAATTTGTCCGAACTCGTCCGCGCGATGGAGGAATATGAGTCGCTCGGCGCGTTCCTCGAACACGTCAGCCTCGTCATGGACAATGAGGGCGGTGCGCAGGACCCGCAAGTGACCATCATGACGATCCACGCCGCCAAGGGGCTGGAGTTCGACACCGTCTTCCTGGTCGGCTGGGAGGAAGGACTGTTCCCGTCGCAGCGCGCGCTCGACGAGGGCGGGACGAAGAGCCTCGAGGAGGAACGGCGCCTCGCTTATGTGGCGATCACCCGCGCGCGGCGACAGGCGGTGATCATCCATGCCGCCCACCGCCGCATTTACGGCCAATGGCCGTCGAGCATCCCCAGCCGGTTCGTCAACGAACTGCCGAACGAGCACATCGATGCCGAGACGACCATGTCGGGCGGCGAAAGCCTCTGGCGCGCCAACTGGTCGGAACGCGCCGATCCATTTGCCGACGTCGCGCGCGGTACGGGTCGCGGCCCCGGCTGGCAACGCGCCGCCGGCAGCGGATCGAGCTTCACGACGCAGCCGACGCGGATCGTCGAGAGCCGCGCCAGTGCGGTCAGCCTCGGCAACAAGGGCCGCGACGATCTGTCGCCGGGCATGCGCGTCTTCCACCAGAAGTTCGGCTACGGCGCGATCGCGGAGATCGAAGGCAACAAGCTCGAGATCGATTTCGAAACCGCAGGCCGCAAGCGCGTCATGGACAGTTTCGTCACGCTGACGTGAGCAGGCCATCAACACGTTCAAAAATCGTCGAAAGATTTATCGTGACGAATATTGGTAGCGGAGGTTGGCATAGACCTCGGAGCCCTGACGCACGCGCCCCGTCACCAAATTACTCATTTTGGCTGAACTGTCTCACTGTCCCGTTTTGCTGCAACCTGTTGAAGACCCTCTCGAAACCCAAAAACTAACGTGTTGATAGCTAATTGGATTTGGTGATCATTGTGGCGAAGACGTTACTTCGTGAAGCCAATCTTCACCGATTTAGTCAACGAACAGTTCATATCCAGTATACCGCCTGCTATACATTCCCATACCGTCGCGGATGGCGACGTCGGATGGGGAACCAACATGAAGAAATACCTGATCTTTTCCGCAACGGCTGCCGTAACGCTGCTGGCAGCGGCGCAACCGGCCTCGGCGGCGTCGATCATCGACCTGAAGACCGTTAAGCTGACCGACGACGGCTCGACCGGCTTCGGCAGCAGCGAACTCGCCGACCTGCGCGCCGCTGCCGACAAGGCGGCCGGCGTGACGTCGCAGATCGATGTCCTGCCCAACGTCTTTGGCGGCACGATCGGCAATTGGACCGCCGAACTGTTTTCCGGCACGCTGAACGTCGCCACGACGGGCTTCTATGATTTCAATTTTACCCCGCTGAACAGCCCGATCGCCGGCTTCATCAAGATCGACGGCAAGATCATCGACCGCGTCACGCTGGGAAGCAACGGCAACGGCACGAGCCTGAGCGGCTCGACCCTGAGCGCCGGCGCCCACGCGTTCGAGGCGTTCATCGTCAAGAAGGGCGGCAATGCCGGCAGCTTCACCGCCAACGCCAGCGGCACCAACGCGGCATCGCTGACCTTCTCGCCCCTCACCGGCGCGGTGCCGGAACCGGCGACTTGGGCGATGCTGATCGTCGGCTTCGGCATGATCGGCGCGGCTGCCCGCTACCGCCGGCGCAGCACCCGCGTCGCTTTCGGCTGACCCGCGCCTGCACGGAAGCCAGGGGGCCGTCGCTGCGAAGCGGCGGCCTTTTGCGCTTCGGTGGTGTGCGGCAGGCGCGTCGTTCAGGAACCGCCAAGGCACGATCTGCGTAGATCGACCTTACGCCCGGTATGGCCGGATGTTTGAGGAGGATTACGCTGATGTTCGCCCGTTTGCTTGCCACCGCCGCTGCCGCGACCGTCCTCGCATCGGCGGCGGCGCGGGGCGCCGGTCAGAGCGGGGCCGACGACGCCCGCTTCGCCGCCGCGCAGGCGCGCTTCGATGCCGAGCTCGCGCGCTATCGCGCGGAATTCGACCGCTATCGCGCCGCCCGCGGCGGCGGCTACAGCTCGAACGCCGGTCCGGGCGGGTATCGCCAGGCGCCGGTGCCGGGCAGCTACGACCCGCGCTACGCCGACAATGGCGACGACGACCGCTACGAGAACGGCTACGATCCGGCCCGCTATTATCGCTCGGGTACCAGCTATCGTGAACGCGTGCTGAGCCCGGACGAGCGCGTCTATGCCGGTAACGACGGCCGCTATTACTGCCGCCGCAGCGACGGCACGACCGGGTTGATCGTCGGTGGCGCGGCGGGCGGCCTGCTCGGCAACGTCATCGACGGCGGACACAGCCGCATCGTCGGCACACTGCTCGGCGGTGCCGCCGGCGCTCTGGCCGGCAAGGCGATCGATCAGAACCAGTCGGACATCCGCTGCCGCTGATCGCCGACCGATTGTTGTCGGGCGGGTCTAGGCCCGCTCGACGGCGAGCAAGGTGACGCCGGCATATTTCCCCTGCGCCGGGTCGTAGAGCGTGCTCGGAAAGAAGGGACGATCCTCGACGATGCTCGGCGCGCCGAGGCCGTCGAGCTTGAACGTGCCCATCTTCTCCTCGCGCGGCGGCTTGCCGTCCCGCTCCAGCGTCACTGCGTCCAGATAGATTTCGCCATGGCGCGTGAACAGGATGTGCGGCGCGAGCAGCACCGCGCCGCGATTATAGGTGGCGGTGATCGCCCGCATCCGGACGATCGCTTCGAACAGGGTCGGCATCGGGCCGCTGGGGGTCGGCTCGCCTGCATGGGGCTCAGTCATCGGGATCGCTCTAGCCAAGGTCGCTGCAGCGCAGCAAGAACGCTTTACGCAACGCTGCGTTCAACGTTCGCAATCGAAGAAGGGACGGGACGATGAGCGATACGGCGGAAAAAACCGACCCCGAATTGTGGGAGACGGTCAAGGCGGAGGTCACCGCCGGTGCCAAGGGCGGTCGCAAGGACCAATGGTCGGCGCGCAAAGCGCAGATGGCAGTCGCCGAATACAAGAAACGCGGCGGCGGCTACAAGGGCGGCAAGGACCCGCACAATTCCCTGCGCGAATGGACCGAGGAGGATTGGGGCACCAAGTCGGGCGGGGAAAGCGGCAAGACCGGCGAGCGTTACCTGCCGAAGAAGGCCCGCGAGGCGCTCAGCGACGAGGACTATGCCCG
>JAEWJQ010000306.1 GCA_023386515.1 Pseudomonadota bacterium
GACCCTAGTACGAGAGGACCGGGTTGAACGTACCTCTGGTGTACCTGTCGTCGTGCCAACGGCGCAGCAGGGTAGCTATGTACGGACGGGATAACCGCTGAAAGCATCTAAGCGGGAAGCCTCCCTCGAGATAAGATTTCTTAGAGCGGTCGAAGACCACGACCTTGATAGATCGGATGTGGAAGCACGGTAACGTGTGGAGCTAACCGATACTAATTGCTCTATTCGCGCTTGAGAGGACACACCATCAATGACAACCCTGGGTTGTCGTGGGTGATTATCCTCAGACCAGTAAACAGTGCATCGATTTGAACCAAATAGCAGAGCCGAACATCGGCACGCCACGCGTGCCGCCGAGCGGCTCCGCTAATGCACACGCGCTTCATTGCCTGGTGGCCATAGCGTCGGTGTCCCACCCGATCCCATCCCGAACTCGGCCGTGAAACCCGACTGCGCCAATGGTACTATCGCCTAAGCGATGGAAGAGTAGGGCGTCGCCAGGCATTGAAGCCCGTGTGCACACAAGAACCCATTCACAGCGCTGAGCCGCTCGGCGGCACGCTTCACGCGTGGCGCCGCCCGGCCAGCCCTCCCAGGATATCCAGCAACTCTACCATTGCCATGGATTCCGAGTGTCGCGGGGTGGAGCAGCCCGGTAGCTCGTCAGGCTCATAACCTGAAGGTCACAGGTTCAAATCCTGTCCCCGCAACCAACACAGCCGATACCCCGACACGCCGCCCTCACGGGCGGCGTTGTCGTTTGTGGACCCCGCGCCAACCCGCGCAGAAACCTTCCCTCCTGGGACGGGCCGACCGCGCTCAACCTCCACACCGCCAGCCGCCATCCGCCGTTCGAGGTTCGAGGTTCGAGGTTCGCCCGGGGATCCGGCTGCTATAACTCGATCAGAACCACGCCTTTGAGACGGCCGGCACAGGCTTCCCGAAGGGCGGACGTCGCGTTTTCGATCCCTTTGAAGATCGCGGAAGGAAGTCGGATGCGCCCGTCGCGCTGCCATGCGGTCAGGTCGCGTAACCAGAAGCCAAACGCCTCCGGGTAATGATCGGCGCTGAATCCGCGCAACGTCACCCCTTTGAAGATCAACTGGAAGCTATCCAACGTGACCGGGGCCTGCAAAGACGCCTTTTCCGCGTTCAACTCCGCGGTCAGGGCACCAAGCAAGACGCCACGGGCACCGTCCCTCGCCAGCGCGATCGCCGCCGCGAGTTGTTCGCCCCCCACCATGTCCACGATGACGTCGATGCCGTCAGGCGCGGCGTGGCGCAATTGTGTGATCATAGGGTCACCGTCACGGCTGACGACGGCATCATAGCCCAGTTCGTCCTGCATCCAGTGAGCCTTCTCGCGACTGCTCGTGCTGCCGACGACGCGGGCCGCTCCGAAAAGCCGCGCGATCTGCCCCGCCATCGACCCGATTGCCCCCGCGCCACTCGACACGAACACCGTGTCCCCATCCCTGATCTGGGTGCCGCAGGTGAGTGCAGCATAAGCCGTCCAGCCATGACCGAGATAGGCGGCAGGATCGGGATCCCCGCGCGCGATCAGCGTGCAATCGCGTTCTTGGGCCACGGCACATTCACGCCAGCCGAACGGATGCATGACGAGGCTGCCGACGGCGAGGCCGCAGGCCTGTCCAGCCTGAATCACTTCGCCTATCGCGCCGTCGGCGAGAGTGTCACCGGGTTTGAGGGGCGGAAACGGAATGCCTTCGGCCGCCCGTGCGTCCTCCTGGGCCATCAACCGCGTCGTAATCGAGACCCGGAACCAGCGATTGCGGATCACGACATCATGCGGTCCGGGCAAGGGGATCATCGTGTTCGCAATAACGAAATCTCCCCGACTGATTTCACCTTTGACATGGCGGGCAAGTTTGACTTCCCGGTTTACCAGTGGACTTGCGGACATGGTAGCCACTCCGATTCAATAATTGCGCTCCTCTTTGGCAAAACCTCAGATGTGAGCTAATGCTCATGTTATGAACGGAGGTTGCTGATGGCTACTCGCATTTCCGGCACGCACCGCGCGATGCGGAAGTCCCCTCGCCAGCAGCGTTCCCAGAACATGGTGGAGAGCATCGTCGAGGCCGGCGCTCGCGTTTTGTCACAGCGGGGATGGGCCGATTTCACGACCAACGAGGTCGCGCGGACCGCCGGTGTCAGCATCGGCTCACTCTACCAGTATTTTCCGAACAATCTTGCGATTGCCGAGGCCATAAGGGTGCGACATCTCGACGAGATATTGCGAATTCTTCCCGACTGGCGGGACGAGGATGACGCTGTTCCTCTCGAACAGCGCGTCGATCGGTTGATCAGCGCCGTCTTCGCGCTGCACGGGACCGACCAGAATCTGCATCGCGTGCTCATCGAGGAAGTGCCGCTTGCGCCGCGAGAATGCTACGCCGCCTTCAAGCGCGAATATCATCGCCGCTATGCTACGCTCATCCGGGCGACCGCGGACACCGATGGTGCCGAAGCGGAGCGGTCGATCGCGGCCCGCATCCTCGCGGACACATTGGAGGGAATAGTCCATGCGGCGGCTCGCAGAAACGATCTCACGTCGCCGAGCGTCAGAAGCGAGGCGAGGCGAATGGTGATGTCGTATCTTCTTGCCCGGAGGGAAATGGGACGGTCGGCGCGCAACATCGGGAGCGCTGCGTCATGGTCGTGCGGCGGACCAATTACGCCGGCGCCGATGGGCCACATGGCGCCATAGCCGACCCGCTTCACGTTGTGCCCGGCAACGATATACGTGCCGGACTCGTCGATCATCATGCGTCTCCTGAGACGACGCGAAGAGACGGCTCGCGGGTGACCACCCTAAGAGATGAGTGATTCGCACCGGTTGTGCATAAGGCCGAACATCAGCAGCCGATCGAGCGTGTGGCGCCGACGCTGGACGGCATCGCACCGGCGCGGCGAAAATTCACCAAATCTTTGAGCCTCATAGTTAGCTGGATTGCCTTGCCCCGGGAGCGCTCGCGCACCGGGGCCCGTTTCCAGCGCCGGGGGGCTGTCGATGAAGAACCTGATTATCCGCAACAAGCTGTTGCTCGCCTTCGTGCCGATCGCGCTGATCATCGTCGGCTTTGCGGCGTTCACCGTCTCCCAGCTCGCCTCGCTCAATGAAGGCACGGACGAACTCGCGCATCGCCGGCTGCCGAACAACATGGCGGTGGCGAGCATCGATACGGCGACCTCGGATTATCTCGTCGCGCAACGCGACGAGATCCTCGACATCGATCCCGGTCGTATCGCGGCGGACGTGAAGCAGAAGCAGGAGCGCGCCGCCTTCGTCGAGCAGCAGATCGCCGCTCTGCGCGGCCTGATGCAGAAGCCGCATTCGCGGGAATTGCTCGCGACCTTCCAGCAGAATTGGCAGGCCTATGTCACGGCCTCGACGGTCGCGAGCCAGCTCGCCAATGCCAATCAGAACGATGCGGCGCTGGCCGCGCTGCGCCGCGCGAACGGCCTGTACATCACGGCCGAGACGAAGCTGCAGGAGTTGCTGACCTACCAACAGTCGATCGCCGACGGCACCGCCGCCGCCGCCTTCGCGTCGTACGAACGCGGCAAGTGGCTGTCGCTCGCCGCCGTCATCCTGGGTATCGCCCTGATGATCGCCGTTCTCGCCCTTTTGGTCCGCTCTGTGGCGACGCCGATCAGCACCTTGACCGTGGCGATGCGCCGTCTTGCCGACGGAGACCTGAGCGTCGCCGTCGATGACGATGCGCGTGCCGACGAGATCGGTGCGCTGGCCACGGCGCTCCGTCAGTTCCGCGACCAATTGGACGCCGCCGAACAGTCCAAGGCGGCGCAGACCGCCTTGATCTGTGACAGCATCGGGGCGGGCCTCGCAAGACTGGCGCAGGGCGACCTCGTCACGCGGGTCGACGCCGAATTGGTCGGTGCCTTCGCCAAGCTCAAGGACGACTTCAATGCCGCCGCCGCGGCCCTGCAGGCGACGCTGGCGCAGGTCGCGGAATCGACCGGCGAGATCAACAACGGCGCCAACGACATCCGCCAGGCGTCCGACGACCTGTCGATGCGCACCGAGCAGCAGGCCGCCAGTCTGGAGGAAACCGCCGCGGCGATGGACCAGATTACCGCGACCGTCCGCATGACCGCCGCGAACGCGGCCAAGGCCAATGACGCGGTGCGCCTGGCGCGCGCGCAGGCGGACCATTCCGGCCAGGTCGTCGGCACCGCGATCCGCGCAATGGACGAGATCGAGCGGACATCCGCGGAAATCTCCGAGATCATCAGCGTCATCGACGCCATCGCCTTCCAGACCAATTTGCTCGCGCTCAATGCGGGGGTCGAGGCGGCGCGCGCGGGTGACGCGGGCAAGGGCTTCGCGGTCGTCGCATCGGAGGTCCGGGCGCTGGCCCAGCGGACGGCCGATGCGGCCAAGGACGTCAAGGCGCGGATCACCGCCTCGTCCGAACAGGTCAAGTCGGGCGTCCATCTCGTCGGCGAGGCGGGCACCGCGCTGCATCACATCGTCGAGCAGATCGTCTCGGTCGACGCTTTGATGACGTCGATCGCCACGGCCACGGAGCAGCAGGCGACCGGCTTGCAGCAGATCAACACCGCCGTCGCCGAGATGGACGGTGTGACCCAACAGAATGCCGCGATGGTGGAGGAATCCACTGCCGCCGCGCGAACTTTGGCATCCGAAGCGGACCGGCTGGCGGAGCAGATCGCCCGGTTCAACACGGGGGCAAGCGGGGGAGCGCATCCCGTTCCGATCCGGCGCGCTATGGGCCGGACGACGATCGGCCATACAAGGAGCGGGCAGGTGGCGCGCAGCCGTGGCGCGACCGCTCTAGCCGTTAGCCACGACGACTGGTCGGAATTCTGACGACACGTATTGATCCCGCCGCGGCGGATCGTGTTCACCCAAACGGGCGATCCGTCGCTAGGCTGCGCTGCCCGTCATCCCCGCTAGTGTCCCCCGCCCGGCGGTCGATCCCGACAGCGGATGGGCGGGGGATCGCTCTTCCTGGACGCCCGGCGGCTTAACGGATCGCCACGCCCCCGGCGCCATCGGCCGGTGCGATCCAGCCGCCGGCGGTGGCGACATAGAGGCGGGCGACGTTGAGATATTGCCGCGTCCGCGCGACGACGAGGCCGTTGCTGGCGCGCTGGTAGAGGCGTTCGGTCTCCAGCACCTGCAATATGCCCGAATTGCCGACCTCGAAGCTGCGCCGCGACAGATGGCGCGAGCGTTCGGCGACTGCGACCGAGGCCTGCTGGTCGGCGACCGAACGGCTGTCGTTCTGCATCGCCGACAGCAGGTCGGCGACCTGGCTGAACGCGACCAGTACCGTCTGTTCGTAGCTCGCCTGACTGGCGCGGGCCCGGTCCACCGCCGCCGCGCGCTCGGCCTTCAACGTGCCGCCGTGGAAGATCGGCGCGGTCAGCCCGGCGAACAGGTCGTAGCCGCGGAAGGCGTTCTTGACGAGGTCGCCGACCGCCGGCGCGCCCTGCGTCAGCGTCGCGCCCAAAGTGATATCGGGATAGAGGCGCGCGGTGGCGACACCGATCGCGGCAGTGGCGGCGTGCAGCTCTGCCTCCGCCTGGAGGATGTCGGGGCGGCGGTGGACCAGCGCCGAGGGCAGCGCCACCGGAATCGTCGCCGGCAGCGTCAGCCGGTCGAGCGCGATGTCGGTCGGCGGCAAGGCGTCGGGGGTGGTGCCGATCAGCGTCGCGAGCACGTGTCGCGCTTCGGCGAGCTGCTGGTCGAGCTGCGGCAGGTCGCCGCGATCGGCGGCATATTGGCTCTGCGCGTTGAGCACCTCGACCAGCGTGCCCTCGCCGCCGGCGCGCCGCTTCTGCGTCAGGTCGACGTTGCGCTGATCGTCGGCGAGCAGCGCGCGGGCGGTGGCGATCTGCGCGTTCAGTGCGGCGATGGTCAGCACCTGATTGACCACCTGTCCGGCGATCGACAGATGCGCCGCCTCGGTCTGGCGCTGCTGCGCCTCCGCTTGCGCCGCGCTCTGCTCGACGCTGCGGCGCAGGCCGCCGAACAGGTCGAGGTCGTAGCTGATGCCGCCGCCGACGGTGTAGAGGT
>JAEWJQ010000326.1 GCA_023386515.1 Pseudomonadota bacterium
AGCCTGCGCCCCAGGCAGACGTTCGACAGCGGCGCCGCGGAGGCGCGGCTGAAGGCGCTGTTCGGCGTCGCGACGCTCGACGGCTTCGGCCAGTTCGGCCGCGCGGCATTAGCGGCCGCCGGGGGCCTCGTCGCCTATCTCGAACATACCGCCAAGGGCGCCCTGCCCTTCCTGCGCCCGCCGGTGCTCGCCAGCGCGGCGGAGACGATGGCGATCGACGCCGCGACCCGCGAGAGCCTGGAGCTGACCTGCACCACGGCGGGCCAACGCAAGGGATCGCTGCTCGATGCGATCGACCGCACCGTCACCGGTGCCGGTGCCCGCGCGCTGGCCGGCGATCTCGGCGCGCCGCTGATGGACCGAGCGGCGATCGAGGCGCGGCTCGACCTCGTCCAGTTCTTCCACGACCAGTCTGCCTTGCGCGAACAGGTCCGCGCGACGTTGCGCGCCCTGCCCGACATCGGCCGCGCGCTCGGGCGGCTGGCGGCGGGCCGGGGCTCTCCGCGCGATCTCGGTCAATTGCGCGACGGGCTGGACGGCGCTTGGCAGCTCGGCGAGCGATTGGGGCGGATCGAGGCGCCGCTGACGTTGCTCGCCCGGCTCGCGCCGCAGCTGCGCGGCCATGGCCAGCTGATCGACCTGCTCAAGCGCGCTTTGGTCCCCTCGCCGCCGATCGACGCCGGCGACGGCGGTTATATCGCCGCCGGCTACGACGTCGCTTTGGACGACCTGCGTGATGCCGGCGCCGGCGGGCGACGGGCGATCGCCGCGCTGGAGGCGGAGATGAAGGCGGCGACCGGCATCGCCACGCTGAAGGTCCGTCACAACAACGTCCTGGGCTATCACGTCGAGGTGCCGGCCCGGGCGGCGGACGCGCTGATGAAGCCGGACAGCGGCTATACCCATCGCCAGACGCTGGCGGGTGTCGTCCGCTTCAACACGCCGGCGCTGCACGAGGTCGCCGCCAAGGTCTCGCAGGCCGGCGCCCATGCGCTGGCGGCGGAAGCGGCGCACCTCGAGGAATTGACCGCCGCCGCGCTGGCGACGCGCGAGGCGATCGCCGCCACCGCCGACGCACTTGCCCGGATCGACGTCGCCGCCGGCCTGGCGGAGCGCGCGGTGGAGGGGGGTTGGAGCCGTCCGACTTTGGTCGACCACGCCTGTTTCGAGGTGACCGGCGGCCGCCATCCGGTCGTCGAGGCGGCGCTGGCCCGCTCGGGCGACCGGTTCGTCGCCAACGATTGCGTGCTGGGCGAACGCTCGCGGCTATGGCTGGTCACGGGTCCGAACATGGGCGGCAAGTCGACCTTCCTGCGCCAGAACGCGCTGATCGCGGTGCTCGCTCAGGCGGGGGGGTTCGTGCCGGCGACCAAGGCGACGCTGGGTCTGGTCGACCGGCTATTCAGCCGCGTCGGCGCGTCGGACAATCTGGCGCGTGGCCGGTCGACCTTCATGGTCGAAATGGTCGAAACCGCGGCGATCCTGGCGCAGGCGCCCCCGCGCAGCTTCGTCATCCTCGACGAGGTCGGGCGCGGCACTTCGACCTATGACGGGCTCGCCATCGCCTGGGCGGTGGTCGAGGCGATCCACGAGGACAATCGCTGCCGCTGCCTGTTCGCGACCCATTATCACGAGCTGACCCGACTGGCGGAACGTTGCGACGCGCTGTCGCTGCATCACGTCCGCGCCCGCGAGTGGAAGGGCGAGCTGGTGCTGCTCCACGAGCTCGCCGACGGCCCGGCGGATCGCAGCTACGGCTTGGCGGTGGCTCGGCTGGCGGGCATGCCGCCCGCCACAGTGGCGCGGGCCAAGGCGGTGCTCGCCAAGCTGGAGGCCGGCCGTGCCAAGACCGGCGGTCTTGCCGCGGGTCTCGACGACCTACCGTTGTTCGCCGCCGCCGCCCAGGTCGAGGAGGAGACGTGCGATGCGATCCGCGCCGAGGTGGAGGCGCTCGACATCGACGCGCTGACCCCGCGCGAGGCGCTCGACACGCTCTACCGGCTGAAGGCCTTGGCGCGCGAGGGATAGCGGCGTTAACCCCGAAGCGGCTATGACCCCGCGCATGTCCGGCCGCTTCGACCATCTCCCCAACCGCCGCGCGATCATCGACCGGCGCCTGCTTGCCGAAACCATCGCGGCGCTCGACGCGAACGGTACGCCGCTGCGCAACCAGGTCGCCGTCCTGCTCAAGAGCGTGCTTGCGGAGGGGCGCGCCGAGATCGACCGGCGGCTGCTCGCCCATCCGTCGCGCGGGCTGGAGGCGTCGCATGCCCAGGCCTATCTGGTCGACCAGTTGCTGCGCCTGCTGTTCGACCTCGCCACGCAGCGGCTGCACCCGCTCCACAATCCGACCGCCGGCGAACGGCTGACGCTGATCGCGGTCGGCGGTTACGGCCGTGGCGAGATGGCGCCCTTTTCCGACGTCGATATCGGCTTCCTGACGCCGGGCAAGCAGACGCCGTGGGCGGAGCAGGTCATCGAATCGATGCTCTACGCGCTCTGGGACCTGGGCCTGAAGGTCGGCCATTCCAGCCGCAGCATCGACGAGATGGTGCGACAGGCGAAGGCGGACGGAACGATCCGCACCGCCCTGCTGGAGGGGCGCTACGTCACCGGCGACACTTTGCTGTACGAAGAGGCCTCTCGCCGCTTCCGCGCCGAGGTGCAGCATGGCACGGAGCGCGCGTTCATCGCCGACAAGCTGGCCGAGCGCGACGCCCGTCACCGCAAGATGGGCGACACCCGCTATGTCGTCGAGCCCAACGTCAAGGAGGGCAAGGGCGGCCTGCGCGACCTGCACGCGCTCTTCTGGATCGGCAAATACGTCTACAACGTCCAGCAGGGCAAGGATCTGGTCGGCGTCGGGCTGCTGACCCAAGACGAATATCGCCTGTTCCACCGCGCCGACAATTTCCTGCAGGCGGTGCGCTGCCACCTGCACAGCAT
>JAEWJQ010000348.1 GCA_023386515.1 Pseudomonadota bacterium
CAACGATCCGGCGGCCGATCGCTGGTATTCCCGGGATGTCGCCGCGATCGCCGCGCGACGCGGCCTCGGCGTCACCGCCCCCTATTTCGTCGACGCCAGTCAGCCGACTCAGGGCTGGCCGCGCGGCGGGTTGACGGTGGTGCGCTTCCCCAACAACCATTTGCTCTACGCCTTCACCTGGTTCGGCCTCGCCGCACTGATCGTCGTCATGGCCTGGCGGGCGCGGCGCTGACGCGTCAGCAATTGGCGACGAACTCGCGCAGTTCCTCGTCGCGGATCTCGAACACGGCGAACAGGTCGAGCGCCTGCAAGGCCGGCACCGCCGCCGCGATCGCTTCCGACAGCAGCTCCCGCGCGGCAGGGTCGATCTCGGGATCGGACCAGCGCTGCGCGTTGCGGACGAAGGCGGCCACCGTGCCCTTGCGCAGCGTCGTGCCGTCCACGTCGAGATAATCGTCGCCGTCCGCCAGGATATCCTCCGGCCGGGTCGCCTCACCGCTCATCGTCGCCCCTTTCTGCTCACGCCAGTTCCATCATCACTATAGCGGACGCGAGCGCCCCGGCGAACATTCGGTCCGTTTCGGCTCTTCGGCGTGCCGCCACGCACCGCGGCAGACGATCGAGCCGGCTGGGGTCGGCGAGCAGGCCGCAGATCAGCGCCTCGTCGCCGCCCGCGCCGAAGGGGCAGGCCTTGCAAAGCGGCCGGCCGAGGCACCCCTCGCCCAGCGTCATCACGCTGTCGATCACCGGCGCCAGCATGTCGAAGCCGAGCGGCGCAAGCAGGGCGTGCAGGCGTTGCTGGACCGGCAATCGCGCGTCACGTGCGGCACGCCAGCAGCGCGCGGCCTGCGCAATGACGGCCGCCGGCACCGTCATGACCGGGTCGCCGGCCACAACCGCCCGACCCTCGCCGCATAGATGTCGTAACGGGTGCCGAACTGCTTGCGCATCATCGCCTCCTCGCGCGGCACGCGCAGCGTCCACATCGCCGCGAAGGCGGGGATGGCGAGCGCGCCGGCGATGACATTGTGGATCAGCAACGGCTGGATGAGCACCGCCAGCCAAATGGCGACATACATCGGATGCCGCCAGCGCGCGTAGACCCCGTCGGTGACGAGGCGATGTTCCGCGTGCAGCTCCAGTCCCGGGCTCCAGTTGCGCCCCAGATCGGCGTGGCTGCGCCAGAACAGCCACAGCGTCGGCAGCAGCATGATCGCGCCAGCGGCCGTCACCACACCGGGGAGGCGAAAATCCGCAAAGCCGAACAGCCCGGTCGCCAGGTGGAGCAGCGGCAGAACCATCATCGTGGCGAACATGCCGAGCAGCAGCGCGCGCTCCGTGGCATCGCTACGCGCATGGACGACGGCGTTGGCGCGATTTCGTGCCGCATGCGGCAGGCGGATTGCGGTCATCGCGACGAACAGCACAAGCCAGAGCAGCCCGCCCAGGCCGATGTCCCGCCAGCGTAGCGTGGCCAGGCCTACAAGCACTGCACAGGCGGCCAACATCGCGACCGTCCCGATCCCGCTCATCATCGGCCGGCGACCGCTGGCCGGTACATGGCCCCGCTCCGCGTGATCGACCATCGCTAGACCTCCCGTGATTGCTGCTATTGCGAGTCTATAGCATCTATACGCGGGCGCGGCAATCGCGATGCGTCGTGCCTTCGCCGATCGCAGCGGCTATAGCGATGCCATGCCCTTCGCCCCGCCCGCCCGCGCCGATGCCGCCGCGCGCAACATGCGCCAGCTGGTGCTGTTGCGCTGGCTCGCGGTCGGCGGTCAGCTTGCCGCAATCGTCATCGTCCACGCGGGGTTCGCGATCCGGTTGCCGTTGCTGCCGATGGTGTCGGTGCTCGGCGGGCTGGTCTTCCTCAATCTCGTCACGTTGCTGCGGCTGCACCGCTGGCCGGTGACACATGCCGAATTGTTCGGCAGCCTGCTGGTCGACGTTACCGCGCTGACCGTGCAGCTCTACCTCAGCGGCGGCGCGACCAATCCGTTCGTGTCACTCTATCTGTTGCAGGTGGTGATGGGCGCCGTGCTGCTCGACGCCTGGTCGAGCTGGGCGCTGGTCGGCGTCACCGGTGCCGCCTTCGCGCTGCTCGCCGTCGAGCACCGGCCGCTGCTGCTGCCGGACGCGTTGGCGACCAGCCTGTCGCCGGTCTATATCTTCGGCAGCTGGCTCGCCTTCGTGCTCGCCGCGGTGCTGCTGGTGCTGTTCGTCACCCGCATCGCCGCCAATCTGCGCAGCCGAGACGCCCACCTGGCGGAGATGCGCCAGCGCGCGGCGGAGGAAGAACAGATCGTTCGCATGGGCCTGCTCGCCAGCGGCGCCGCGCACGAGCTGGGAACGCCGCTGTCGTCCATCTCCGTCCTGCTCGGCGACTGGAAGACGGAGGCCGCGATCCGCGCCGATCCGCGCCTCGCCACTGAGGTCGACGAGATGCAGGCGGAGGTGAAGCGCTGCAAGGCGATCGTCTCCGGCATCCTGTTCGCCGCGGGCGAGGTGACCGGCGAGGCGCCGGCGCGGACGACGCTGCGCCGCTTCCTGGCCGCGATCGTCACCACCTGGCCGGGCAAGGTGACGTTCGAGGACCGGCTGGGCGCCGACCGGCCGATCGTCGCCGACCGCGCACTCGCGCAGGCGCTGACCGCCCTGCTCGACAATGCGGCGGAAGCATCGGCGAACTCGATCGCGCTCGTCGCGCGCACCGCCGACGATGCGCTGGTGCTGGCGGTGCAGGACGACGGCATCGGCTATCCGGACCAGGTGCTCGAAAGCCTCGGCCGCCCCTATAACAGCAGCAAGCCGCGCCAGGGCGCCGGCCTCGGCCTGTTCCTCGCCACCAACGTACTGCGGACGCTGGGCGGGACGCTGGAGGCGCGCAACCTGCCCGGCGGCGGCGCGGAGACGCGGCTGACGCTGCCGCTCGTCAGCCTGGCGCTGGAGGAGGACGCATGACCGACATCGCGACGGATATGGCCACGGACCGGCGCCTGCTCGTCGTCGAGGACGACGCCAGCTTCGCCCGCACGCTGGCGCGCAGCTTCGAACGGCGCGGCTATCAGGTGGAGATGCTCGCCGGCCCCGACGGACTGGAACCGGCGGCGCGCGACTTTCGGCCCAGCCATGCGGTGGTCGACCTGCGCCTGGGCGGCGCGTCCGGCCTCGCCTGCGTCGCCGCGCTGCACGCGCTCGACCCGGCGATGAAGATCGTCGTGCTGACCGGCTTCGCCAGCATCGCCACCGCGGTCGAGGCGATCAAATTGGGCGCGACCAACTATCTGACCAAGCCCGCCAACACCGATGACATCGAAGCCGCCTTCGCGCGCGAGGACGGCGATGCCGCGGTCGACATCTCGGCACCGCCGACCTCGATCAAGACGCTCGAATGGGAGCATATCCACCAGACGCTGGCGGATGCCGACTTCAACATATCCGAAGCGGCGCGGCGGCTGGGCATGCACCGGCGGACGCTGGCACGGAAGCTCGACAAGCGGCACATGGGCTGAGCCATGAACGTCGTCATTCCCGGCTGCGCCCGAATGACGGAACGGCGATCAGCGCAGCAGCTTCGGCGCCTCCTGCTGCAGCACCTCGCGGATCTTGCCCGAGAACATCGCCAGGAACATCGGCACGTCGACGACCATGTGAACATTGTCCGCGGCGACCGTCGCACGGGTCGCCAGCGCCTGTCCCATCGCCTCCACCTTGAAATGCAGCGTGTCGCCGTCCCAGCGCTGTTCGGTGATCGAGCCGCCGGGAATCACCTTGCCGATCTTGCCGATGCCGCCGTCCAGCCGCGCCCTGGCGGCGTCCTTGCCGAGCTGGTGGGGGATGTTGACGTCGATCTGGCTCATGCCGGTTCCTTTTCCTCTACCGCCGTCGCGAACAGCATAGCGTCGTTGGCAAACGCCTTGAACTCGAGCGCGTTGCCCGAAGGATCGGTGAAGAACATCGTCGCCTGTTCGCCGACCTGGCCGGGAAAGCGGACGTGCGGCGGGATGCCGAAGCGGACGCCCGCCGCCTGCAGACGATCCACAAGGTCCCGCCAGTCGGCCATGGTCCGCACCACGCCGAAATGCGGTACCGGCACATGATGACCGTCGACCGGATTGGCGACGGCGACCGGCTGCGCGGCCTGATCGAGATGCGCGACGATCTGATGGCCATAGAGGTCGAAGTCGATCCACTGGTCGCTCGACCGCCCCTCCCGGCAGCCGAGCAGCCCGCCGTAGAATGCGCGCGCCGCGGCGAGGTCGTGGACGGGAAAGGCGAGGTGAAATGGGCGCAGGGTCATAAGGGCTTGCATAGCCTATTCTCCGCGGCATCGGATAGCCTGCCCTGACACGACGAACCCCTCCCCGCCCCGACCCGGATTTGCTAGGCGCACGAGCGATGACCCGCCGTCCCGCCCTTCTCGCTCTGCTGTTCGGCGCGCTCGCCGCCACCGGTTTCGCGCCGCTGCAGCTTTGGCCGCTGATGCTGGTCGGACTCGCCGGCCTGGCCTGGCTGATCCATCGAGCGCCGACGATGCGCAGCGCCGCGTGGCTCGGCTGGTGCTGGGGCCTCGGCCATTTCACCGTCAACAACAACTGGTTCCAGCACGCCTTCGACTTTCAGGACAAGATGCCGCCGGTGCTGGGCTATTTCGCCGCGGTCGGCCTCGCGCTCTACCTCGCGGTCTTCCCGATGGCGGCGGCAATGGCGACATGGCGGCTGGGTCGCCGGGAACGGCCGGACGCCGCCTTCGCACTGACCTTCGCCGCGACGTGGATCGCGACGGAATATCTCCGCTCGATATTGTTCACCGGCTATGCCTGGGACCCGGTCGGTGTCGTCTGGCTGCCGGTCATCGGCGTCGCGCGCCTTTCCGCCCTGATCGGCACCTATGCGCTGTCCGGCGTCACCGCGTTGGCCGCGGCGTCGCTGCTGTTGCTGCCGCAGCGGCGCTGGACCCTGCCGGGGCTGATCTTCGCCGCCCTGACGGTCGCGGCCATCCTCGCCCCGCTGTCGCGTGCGCCGGACGCCGCGCCGGATGCGCCGCTGCTCCATGTCGTCCAGCCCAATATCGGCCAGAATGCGCGCGGCGAGGACGATCAGGAGGCGATGCTCGCTGCGCTTACCCGCTGGTCCGGCCGCCCGGGCCCGCGCCCACGCCTGGTGCTGTGGCCGGAAGGCGTGATGCGCGACTATCTAGAAAGCGGCTATCCCGGCTGGATCTATGACGGGCAGAGCCCGCTGTTCAACCGCTGGCGTCTGGCCCGCCTGCTCGGCCCGCGCGACATTCTGCTGACCGGCCATACGCCGCTGCGCTTCGACAAGGCCGGCGACGTCGCGGGGGCGTCCAATTCGGTGTTCGCGCTCGACTCGCGGGCGCGGATCGTCGGCCGCTATGACAAGGCGCATCTCGTCCCCTATGGCGAATATCTGCCGATGCCCTGGCTGCTCAAGCCGCTCGGCCTCGCCCGACTCGTGCCCGGCGACTTCGACTTCGACAGCGGCCCCGGCCCCCGTACCCTGACCCTGCCCGGCTTCGGCGCGATCGGCTTCCAGATCTGCTACGAGATCATCTTCTCCGGCCGCGTCGTCGACGAGGCGCATCGGCCGCGGCTGATCTTCAATCCGTCAACCGATGCCTGGTTCGGCCGCTGGGGCCCGCCGCAGCATCTGGCGCAGGCGCGGATGCGCGCGATCGAGGAAGGGTTGCCGATCGTCCGCTCGACGCCGACCGGCATCTCCGCCGTCATCGTTGCCGACGGCCGCCTGCTCGCCACAGTCCCGCATGAGCATGCCGGCGCGATCGAGGTCGCGATGCCGCCAGCCCTGCCGCCGACGCCGTTCAGCCGCATCGGCAATTGGGCGGCTCTGCTCACGGCAGCGGTCTTCGCCGCGGTCGCGATTGCCATCCGCCGTCGCGCGCTATAGTGGTCATATAAAGGCATCTTTATATCGTTATGAGGCAGTGATGCGCAGTTCCTATATCTTCACCTCCGAGTCCGTATCCGAAGGTCATCCCGACAAGGTCGCCGACCAGATCAGCGACGCGATCGTCGACCTGTTCCTGTCCAAGGATCCGGAGGCGCGCATCGCCTGCGAGACGCTGACCACCACCAACAAGGTCGTGCTGGCCGGCGAAATCCGCTGCAAGGGCGTGTTCGAGAACGACCAGTGGGCGCCCGGTGCGCTCGACGAGATCGAGGCCGCGGTGCGCAATACTGTCAAGCGCATCGGTTACGAACAGTCGGGCTTCCACTGGCAGACGTTCGACTTTTCGAACAATTTGCATGCCCAGTCGGCGCATATCGCGATGGGCGTCGACGAGAGCGGCAACAAGGACGAAGGCGCCGGCGACCAGGGCATCATGTTCGGCTATGCGACCGACGAGACGCCGGGCCTGATGCCCGCCACGCTCTATTACAGCCACAAGATCCTCGAGAAGATGGCGGCCGACCGCCACTCGGGTGCCGCCCCCTTCCTGGAGCCGGACGCCAAGAGCCAGGTGACGCTGCAGTATGAGAACGGCGTTCCGGTCAAGGCGACTGCGCTGGTCGTCTCGACCCAGCACAACGCCGACCATTCCAATCCCGAGGGTCAGGCGAAGCTGCGCGACTACGTCAAGGGCGTGTTCGCCGAGATCCTCCCGGACGGCTGGCTGCCCGAGGACGAGAAGATCTACGTCAACCCGACCGGCCTGTTCGAAATCGGCGGCCCGGACGGCGATGCCGGCCTGACCGGCCGCAAGATCATCGTCGACACCTACGGCGGTGCCGCCCCCCACGGCGGTGGCGCATTCAGCGGCAAGGACCCGACCAAGGTCGACCGCTCGGCCGCCTATGTCGCGCGCTATCTCGCCAAGAACCTCGTCGCCGCCGGTCTCGCCAAGCGCTGCACGATCCAGCTCTCCTATGCGATCGGCATCGCCGAGCCGCTCAGCGTCTATGTCGACACGCACGGCACTGGGACGGTCGACGAGGCGAAGCTGGAGCAGGTGCTGCCGCAGCTCGTCCGCCTGACCCCCAAGGGCATCCGCGAGCATCTCAAGCTCAACGCGCCGATCTATTCCAAGACCGCCGCCTACGGCCATTTCGGTCGTGAGCCGGAAGGCCAGCTGTTCACCTGGGAAAAGACCGATCTGGTCGATCAGCTCAAGGACGCGGTCGCGGCCTGATCCCGGCTGGCCCCGGGCAAAAGTCGGGGCCGATGGACGCCATGCAAAAGACCGCCGCGGTCCACCGCGGCGGTCTTTTTCTTTTTCGTAGCTATGCCCGCCGGCAGTCTGCCGGGGACTGCGCCGCTACCGCCGGTAGGCGTGCCGCATCTCATCCATCCAGCCGACCTGCACGTTCGACGCGGGCGCACCCGACGACGCCGACGAGCGCGGTTTGCGCGCCGCTTCCAGATCGATCGGCTGCGCGAAATTCAGGCCCGCAAGCCGATCGGTGACCCACATCACCATCGCGGGCAGTCCTTCGAGCAGGCCCATGTCGACGACGATGGGCATGTCGGCCTTCAATTCGCCGCGATGCTCAACACAGGCACCGGTCAGCGACAGATTGCGGACACGTTGCAGCGTCGGGCGCGACAGCCCTGGGACGTGCAGATAGGCGCGTACAATGACGCTGCTGCGCTTCTGCCGGGGGGATTCTAGCGACTGATCCATCACAACCTCGTTGCCGCCGCTATGCCGGCTGCGTAGTTACCGAACTATGAATTTCGGCAGCTAATCCGGAGGTTTCGCTCGCATGCTCGGCCGCACCGTGCGGCTTCCGCAGCGCCGCGAGAGCCGCCGCCGTCGCCCGCTCGATCATCGCGGCGGTGATCCACGACGGCAGTCCGTGCCGCGTGTCGGGACCGCCCAGCCGACGCGCCGCCACCGCCCCCACGGCGACCACGATCTGGCTCGCCAGCATCCGTGTGCCGCCGCGCGTCAACCGCGGATTGCGCAACGCCAGTCCCTCCGCCACCGCGCCCGCCGCGGCGACCAGCATCAGCGGCTCGCGCGCAGCCTCGTGCCAGACGGCGGCGATCGGGCCGGCTTCGGCCTCCCTGGAATCATGGCTCACGATCGTTTCTCCGTCATCTCGCCGCGCACCTGCGCATGCGCCAGCAACGCAAAGATCCCCGCACCGCCGATCAGATTGCCCAGCACCGCCGGCGCGATCAACCCGCCCAGCGCCTGCGCAAGGTCGATCCGCCCGGCGAACATCAGGGTGAAGGCCTCCGCCGAGCCGACCACCGAATGGCTGAAGCCGGCGATGGTCAGCGCATAGGTGAAGGCGAGAATCACCCAGAAGCTCTGCTCGCGCGCATTGGGCAGCACCCAGGCGACGATCGCGATCATGAAGCCGGCGGGAATGGCGTTGACGATCGTCCGCCCGGCCGACAATTCGGTGATCTTGTCCGACACGGCCAGCGCCGCCTCGCGCAGCGTGGCATCGCCGATGATGCCGTGCGCGATCGCATAGCCGGCGATCGCGGTGCCGATCAGATTGGCGAACAGCACGATCCCCCACAGCCGCAGCGTCGCCATCGCCGCCCGCCCCGATGGGCGGGTGACCAGCGGCAGCATCGCGGTGATCGTGCTTTCGGTGAACAGCTGCATGCGGCCGAGGATCACGATCAGGAAGCCGACCGGATAGCCGAGCGCCGCGATCAGCTCCCGCCATGGCGTATCGGGCAAGGCGCGATGCAGCGCCGCCTCCGCCAACAGCGAGGTGCTGATCGCGATGCCCGCCGCCAGTCCCGACCAGAATAGCGAACGGGCGGGCCGCCGCATCTCATCCTCGCCAGCCTCGCGCACGGTGCGGTGCAGTTCGCGCGCGTCCGCCGCCTTCAGATCGTCATCGTCGTCATCGCGGTCGGCGGGAGGGGGATCGGCCATGGGCGGCCAACGGGCGGCGCCACGCTTTTGCTCCGCCGGGCGCGGTGCTTTGCGCCGCGACGCGAAGCGGCTAAGGCCCCGCTCCCATGAACGATCCCGTCACCATCCGCCGCCTCTACGGCCGCCGCCAGGGCCACAAGCTCCGCCAGGGCCAGGCCGCACTCGTCGAGGAGCTGTTGCCGCGTGTCAGCGTCCCCGACGACGGCGCGCTCGACGCCGCGACGCTGTTCGGTGACGACCGTCCGCTGGAGGTGGAGATCGGCTTCGGCGCAGGCGAGCATCTCGCCGGCCAGGCGGAGGCGCGGCCCGGCACCGGCTTCATCGGCTGCGAACCCTTCCTCAACGGCGTCGTCGGCGCGCTCGGCCATATCCGCGACCGCGACCTCGGCAACGTCCGCCTGCACATGGGCGATGCGCTCGAGGTGCTGGAACGGCTGCCCGACGCCGGCCTGGACCGCGTCTATCTGCTCCACCCCGATCCCTGGCCCAAGGCGCGCCACGCCAAGCGGCGGATGGTCAACCACGGCCCGCTCGACGTCATCGCCGCCAAGCTGAAGCCCGGCGCGGAATTCCGCCTCGGCACCGACGACCCGACCTATTGCCGCTGGTCGATGATGGTGATGAACCAGCGTCGCGACTTCGTCTGGACCGCCGAAGGGCCGCAGGACATCCTCACCCGCCCCGCCGACTGGCCGGAGACCCGCTACGAGCGCAAGGCCCGCCGCCAGGGGCACGAGCTGTGGTATTTCAGGTATATCCGACAGTAGGCTGCGGGTTTCACGATCCGTTCACGCCCTGCACAGAGGGCGCCTGTTCCCGCCGTTCCCTTGCTGTTCCCTGCACTTCCCGCTACGGTGATTGTCAGGTGATTGCCAGCGAGGCTCCTGATGGCGACGGGCAAGGTCAATAAGCGGACGGTCGACGCGCTGAAGCCGGGCGCTGGCGTCGACTTCCTGTGGGACGACGACCTGAAGGGCTTTGGCGTGAAGATCACGCCGGCTGGTGCCGTGGCCTACGTCTACCAATACCGGATGGGCGGTCGTGAGGCGAAGCCGCGTCGCTACACGATCGGAGCGCATGGCTCGCCTTGGACGCCGACGACCGCACGGACTGAGGCCGAGCGACTGGGGCTTCTCGTCGCCCAGGGCATCGATCCCGCCGAAGCCGACAAGAAGCGTCGCCACGAGGCTGTCAGCCTCGCCTTCAGATCCTACGCCCAAACCTTCCATGACAGCTGCAAGGGTGACGGCTGGCGCAAGCTGGTCGAACGCTCCCTGCGGCTGCACGTCGTCCCGGTGCTTGGTAGCAAGGCGCTGCCGTCAATAACGCGCGCGGACGTGGTCGCCGTATTCGACGCGATGCCGACCGAGCAGCAGGCAGGACGTCGCAACACGTTCGCCATCCTGCGCCGGCTTTTCAAATGGGCGATCTGGCGTGGCGACCTCACTCGCTCGCCTATGGACGGCATGGAGACGCCGCCGCCGGTAAAGGCGCGTGATCGTGTGCTGAGCGACGACGAGCTGCGGCGGGTGTGGCTGGCCGCCCCCGGTTGCCACCGATGCTTCGGCCCGATCCTCCGCCTCCTGATCGTGACCGGACAGCGGCGCGAAGAAGTCACCGGAATGGCGTGGACTGAACTGGATCGCGGCGGCGCGATGTGGCGCATCCCTGGCGAGCGCACGAAAAATAGCGAGCCGCATACCGTGCCGCTCAGCACGCTGGCCATCGAGACGATCGACAAGCTAGCCAAGGGCGAGAAGTGGCCGCGTCGAGGCGCCGTCTTCACCACGTCGAATGGCGAACCCTTCGCCGCCCATGCCAAGGGCAAGCAGAAGATGGACAAGTTGCTGGCCGCTGACGGTGGCGATCCCATTCCCGCCTGGCGTCTGCACGATCTGCGCCGCACGCTGGCCACCGGATTCCAGGTTCTCGGCATCAGGTTTGAGGTGACCGAAGCTGTGCTGAACCACCTGTCAGGCGCACGATCTGGCGTGGCTGGCGTGTATCAGCGCCACCATTGGACCGACGAGAAACGCACCGCGCTTCAGGCGTGGGCCGACCACATCAACCGGCTGTTAGCAGCCGGCGACAATACCAACGTGATCCCGCTCGCCGCTCGGCGGGCGTGATGCTGGAGCGGCTAGGGTAGCTCCCGAACGGCCGGCTTCCGCCCGGCCTGCCGCCCCTTCAACAATGCGGACGCCTACGGAGGGCAAGTGGTTGCTGTATTCGTAAGCGTGCCCGAGCAGCACGCAGGAAAACCGATGTCGATCGAGGATGCCCTCCGGCGTTTGGAGGATTTGACGGCTGTGCCCACCTTTCACGATGCGTTGACCGCAAAGGGCACGTTCTCGGAGAGAGATGGGGCTTGGTTGCTCCTTAATGCTGCCCTGAAGGTCGGAGGCGTCGAAGGCTTCATCCAGGCTGAACCCGGTCAACCTTACTGCAAGATTCCGTCTGCGTATTGGGAGCGGTTTAGCACAATTGGTGGGCAGCAGGACGTCTTTCGTGAAATGCCGGATGGAGTAGGCTACGACGAGAGGCACCTTGGCCGCCCTATAGTGATATGGGAGTCCGGCTTAGGAGATTTGATCGAGCTGATCTCGCATCTCGGCCTGATCATGAAAGACGGGCTTTCTGCCGACGATGACCAGGACGATCCTGCGATGAACGGGCCCTTTGACCGCTCATCCACATGGGGTGAGATCAGTGAGTGGTATTTGCGCTACATAGCAGACGCCCCTGACGAGGGTTATACCCGCGTCGAAGACGAGCAAGCCGCCCGGTCGCTTGGTATCGGGCGCGATCGTATTCGCGAGCTTCGAAGATCATTTAAGCCAGCCCATTGGCGTGATGGCGGCCGGCCTAAGAGCAAAAACTAGGCGGAAACTCCCCGAAACTAGGCGGTTGCCACGTTAGACTGCCAAGTTTGCGTCCTCGACATTCCCTCCGTCACCCGCTCAATCCCGAGCGGTGAGGAGATGAAAATGGAAAATCTTCTTTCGCCCGAAGAAGCCGCCCCCCGCGTGGGGGTAGCCGAGAAGACGTTGGCCAATTGGCGCGTTCTCGGCCGCGGCCCGAAGTTCATCCGCGCTGGGAGTAGGATCGCTTACGACCCGGCCGACATCGAAGCATGGAAAGCCGATAATCGCTTCGGCTCGACGTCCGAGCAGGCTGCGTGAGCAATGCCGTCCGCATCGGCAGGGGCGCCGAAGCCCTGTAAGAGAAAGGGCCGGACTGTGGCGGTCCGACCCTTCCAGAACTTTCACAGCATCAGCACCAACGGAGATAGCGCGTCCGCTCTTCGCCTGCAACGCCTGCTCGCGTTCGGCATCACAGGATCGCGAGCAGCGCTGATCGCGACGATGGTGTGGGAGGTGGCCAATGGTTGATCTCCGCACCGTCGCCTTGGCGCTGCTCAACGCAGACCCCGCAACCGTGCGGCTGAGCCGCCGCGCTGGATCGTTCCTCGGCCAGTGCGTGGCAGATCCGCTGCCGCTGACCGACAAGCAGGCGGAATGGCTCGCCTCCTTGCTCAACCGCGCCGGCCTGTCGGCGCTGAACAGCGGGGGTGAGGCATGACCAAGCGCAAAACCGATACGAGCTCGGCGGCCTTCAACGGCATCATCAAGAAGTCCGAGCGGCTGCGCGCCGTGGTGTACCGGACGTTGTACGATCATCCGCAGGGGCTGACCGTCGACGAGACGTGCTCCGCTGCTCGATACCCGCGCTACAGCCTCCAGCCCCGCTTCACCGAGCTGCGCGACAAGAACCTCATCGAGGACACGGGTCTGCGTCGTCGGAACAACAGCGGCGCGAAAGCCATCGTATGGCGGCTGTCGATGTATGCGCAGGGTGCAAAGCAGCCCGAAGATGGTGGCACCAAGATCGTCATCTCCGACGGCCTTATCGGCTGGCACGTGTGGGAGCAGACCGCCGAAGGCGACATGCGCCACGCCATGTTCTTCGACAACCGGCGTTGGGCGGGCGATTACGCCTTCGGCCTGCACATCGGCTCCTCCTACCGTCACCCCATCGTCGATCAGTCGACCGATTATCCGATCACCCGCTTTCAGGAGGAGGTGGAATGAGCAATCAAACGGCGAATCCTCCTCGCCTGGTCGTATTGCGCCAGGTCGAAGGCCCGAAATGGTGTGTGGTCGAGCACATGCTCGAGAACGGCAAACGCCAGTTCGCTTCGCGCATCGCGACATCGCGTGATTATGCGAGCGCGGCCCAGATTGCTATGCGAGCAGCGGATGGCAAACGCTTGCCGCTCGTGATCGAGGCCAGCGGACGGCTGCCGCGGCGGTTTGATCCAGCGCGGGGACATTCCCGCGCCGCAGGTCAACGCCTCCTCGGCTTTTTCCAACGTCTACGATCGGGAGGGCGGACAATGACCGCTTGTATCCTGCCGCTGCGCCGCCCCCTCCCCACCCTGCCGTTCCGCGGCACCGTCGTGGTAATGGGCAGCAAGGAAACCGGCTTCCAAGTCGGGCACGAAAGCTCGTCCGGCAATAGCTGGGGACACTTCTCCGGCCCGTATCCGAATGGCGTCGACGCTATCGCCGCCGCCTTCGCGCTGAACCGCGACGTCTACATGGGCGGCTGCGATGTCGAGATCTGCGACAGTGCGCTGGCCGACCAGAAGGCCAATGCCAAACCGAAGGGAGGACGTGATGAGTTCTGATCCGTTTTCCCTTCACGGCCGCCGCAGCCGCCGGATTGACGATGCCGAGCTGTCCCGCATCGTTGCCAGCATTCAGGATCGATTCCCGCTGTCGGGCGTCGCTGCCAGGGCAGGCGTGAAGCTGCAGCGCGCCGGGCGGGAGTGGAAGGCATGTTGCCCGTTCCACCCCGACCGAACCCCGTCCTTTACGATCTACGCCGATGATCGCCGGGCGCATTGCTTCGGCTGTGGCTGGTCGGGCGATGTGCTCGACTTCGTGAAGCAGGCCTATGGCGTGAAGCTGTTGCCGGCGATCGAAATGCTGGACGGCGGCGCATTGCGCGAGCTGGAACAGCAACGCACGCCGGCGAAGCCCAAGGCTGATCTCCGGCGAGTGGCGCAGCGCATTGTGGATGGCTCGTCGTCGATCGAGGGGACGCCCGCCGCGGTGTATCTGCGCTCGCGCGGCATCACCATGGATCCGCCGCATACGCTGCGCTTCGCCCGCATTGCGCCGCCGCAGATTGAGGGCAACGGGTTGGTCGCTGCCAACGGCACCGATCCACTCCCGGCGCTGATCGCGATCGTCACGGACGCCGCTGGTCAGCTTGTCGGGCTCCAGCGCACCTATCTGACCGAGAAGGGTGAGAAGGCGGCAACGAAGCCCACTGACAAGGACCGCAAACCCAAGGTGAAATACAGCCTCGGCAACGTCGTCGGCGGCGCCATCCAACTCGGGCCGCCGGCTGCCAGCATGATAGTCACCGAAGGCCGGGAGGACGGGCTGCCGCT
>JAEWJQ010000372.1 GCA_023386515.1 Pseudomonadota bacterium
GGTCGTGACCTCGCGACGCTGCTGCGGCGCGGCCTCCGCGGCGGTGGCGGCGAGCGGGCCGGCGATCAGGGTCGCGGCGATGGCAGAGAGGATGATCTTCTTCATGATGTCGTACTCCCATTACGAACTGGCGCCGTCATCCGGCGTCGAGTGACAAGATGGGGCCCGGTTGTCGCAGACCTCTCCCGTCCGACCTCGAAAACGGTCGCAAGGTGTCGCAACTCCAGAAGGTTCGTTCAGGTTGCACGAGGACCGCAGCGGCCCTAGGGGCGCCTGCCAGAACTCGAACAGGAGCGGCATGATGCGGGCGTTCATCTTTCCCGGCCAGGGCAGCCAGGCGGTCGGCATGGGCAAGGCGCTGGCCGATGCCAGCCCGGTCGCGCGCGAGATATTCGGCGAGGTCGACGACGCGCTCGGCCAGAATCTCTTCCGGCTGATGGCGGAAGGGCCGGCCGATGCGCTGACCCTGACCGAGAACGCCCAGCCGGCGATCATGGCCAATGCCGTGGCGACGCTGCGCGTGCTGGAGCGCGAAGGCAATATCCGGCTGGCCGACAAGGCGGATTTCGTGGCCGGCCATTCGCTCGGCGAATATAGCGGGCTGTGTGCGGCCGAGGCGTTCGACCTCGCCACCACCGCGCGGCTGCTCAAGCGCCGTGGGCAGGCGATGCAGGCGGCGGTGCCGGTGGGCGAGGGGGCGATGGCGGCGCTGCTCGGTGCCGACCTCGACAAGGCGCGGACGATCGCGGGGGCCGCGGTCGATTCGATCCTTGCGGAGGGTGGCGAGCAATTGGTCTGCACCGTCGCCAACGACAATGACCCGTCGCAGGTCGTCATCTCCGGCCACCGTGTGGCGGTGGAACGCGCCGTCGCCCTGGCGAAGGAACTGGGTGCCAAGCGCGCACTGCTGCTGCCGGTGTCCGCGCCCTTCCACTGCCCGCTGATGCAGCCGGCCGCCGACGCGATGGACGCGGCGCTAGCCGAGGCGCGCATCGCCGCGCCGCTGGTGCCGGTCTATGCCAATGTCGACGCCGCGCCGATCGCCGATCCCGGCGCGATCCGCGCCTCACTGGTGGCGCAGGTCACCGGCATGGTCCGCTGGCGCGAGTCGGTGCTGGCGATGGCGGACGCGGGCGTCACGCAATTCGTCGAATTCGGCGGCAAGGTGCTCGCCCCGATGGTCAAGCGCATCGCGCCCGACGTGGAGGCGATCAGCGTGGTGACCATGGACGATCTGGAGGATTGGCTTAAGAAGGCGTGATGTTCACGCGAAGCCGCGAAGACGCGAAGATGGTGGATCTTGAGGCCGCGGCCTCGGACATCATCGATGTGTCGCTTAGGCTTCATCGTGATCTAGGCTCGGGCTTGCTAGAGTCCGTATATGAAACCGTATTGGCGGCGAAGCTCGGGCAGATGGGCTATGCGGTTCAGCGGCAGGTGCCCGTTTCCTTCAGCTTCGAAGGTTTGTCGTTCGAAGCGGCCTTTCGGGTGGACCTGATCGTCGCGAGCCAATTGTTGGTCGAGATCAAATCCGTAGAGCGGCTAAACGCCGCTCATGCAAAGCAACTGCTGACCTACCTCCGCCTGGCCAATCAGCCCCTTGGGCTGCTCATCAATTTCGGAGGCGCAACGCTGAAGGAAGGGCTGCGACGTATCGTGAACGGCCACACCACCTTCGCGTCTTCGCGTCTTCGCGTGAACCAACAAGGATAGCGAAGAATGTTTGACCTTACAGGCATGACCGCCCTCGTGACCGGCGCATCGGGAGGCATCGGCTCCGCCATCGCCAAGGGGTTGGCGGCGCAGGGCGCACGGCTGGCGGTGTCGGGCAGTAATGCCGACAAGCTGGAGGCGTTCCGGGCCGAACTGGGCGGCGATCATGTCGCCGTGCGCTGCAACCTGTCGGACGGTGCCGCCGTCGACGCCTTGGTGCCGCAGGCGCTCGAGGCGCTGGGCGGCAAGCTCGACATCCTCGTCAACAATGCGGGCGTGACGCGCGACAATCTGGCGATGCGGATGAAGGATGACGAATGGGATCAGGTGATCCGCGTCAATCTCGAGGCCGCCTTCCGCCTGATCCGTGCCGCCGCCAAGCCGATGATGAAGGCGCGCTTCGGGCGTGTCGTGTCGATCACCTCCGTCGTCGGTCAGACGGGCAATCCGGGCCAGGCCAATTATGCCGCCTCAAAGGCCGGGCTGGTCGGCATGTCCAAGGCGCTGGCGCAGGAGCTCGCCAGCCGCAACATCACCGTCAACTGCGTCGCGCCCGGCTTCATCCGTTCGGCGATGACCGACGTGCTGCCTGAGGCGCAGAAGAGCGCGCTGCTTGGCCGCATTCCGGCGGGCGACCTTGGCACGGGCGAGGACATCGCCGCCGCGGTCGTCTATCTCGCCAGCCGCGAGGCCGGCTATGTCACCGGCCAGACGCTGCACATCAATGGCGGTATGGCGATGATCTAAGTTGCTGTGAAGGCTGGCGAAGGCCGACTAGTCTTAACAGACGCTTGCCAGCCGCACGGCCCCGTTCTACGGGCATTCGGGCAATTTTGACAAAACCCCCCAATCTGAAGAGGGATATGAACATGAGCGAGACCGCCGACCGCGTGAAGA
>JAEWJQ010000043.1 GCA_023386515.1 Pseudomonadota bacterium
CCTCGAAAGGTCGCAAAGGTCGCACCCGTGCTTGGGCGCACGCGGCAAATGGTCTGGACGAATCAAAGAGCGGGGCGGCGCGAGCGTAGCGGGCGACGGCGTTGTAGGACAGCGGTGACGTCAGCCGGCCGGCGGCGGGAACAGCCGACGACGGAGCGGGCGGCCGACATGGTGCCAGAACACAGCGATCAGGAGCAGCAGCACGAACGGCGGAATGCCGTAAGCCAGCAGCGTCAGCGCATGGCCCAGCGTCCAGTTCAGCGACGCATAGCCGGCCGCCGCGGCCTCGCTGAGGCGTGCGCGCAGCCCGACGCCGGCGCCCGCGACATAGGTGAAGCGGATCGGCGTGGTGGCGACGTCCGCCGCCACGACGGCCGCGGCCGGTGCCCGTCCGGCGGTTTGCGTCCCCGCGCCGGTCGTGTCCGCCGTAGCGGCCGCGTGACCCTTCGCATCGGTGGGATCGGTGCCGCTGATCTCCGCCTGGGCCAGGACGCCGCCCGCCTGCTCGACCTGTTGGACGCTGCGGCGCCCGAAGGCGCGGGCACTGGAAGATGCGACGCGGACGTCAAGGCTGGCGGAAACCTGTGCGGCGTCGTCGACCCGATAGGTCATGCCCGTGATGCGGCAGCCCGCACCCAGTCGTTCGCACGCTTGCGCTGCCGCCTCCTGCGCATCGGCGATACTCGCGGACGGCAAGCGGAAGGCGAATTGATAGGCGAAGGTAAGCGTGCCGGCGCGCGCCGTCACCTCGCCGGGGCCGTCGGGTGCCTTGCTGCAGCCTGCCAACAGGCCGCAGGTCAAGCCGATCACCAGCCACCGCATCGCGTTGTCTCCCGCCAACACGATCATCTACGCATCCAGTAGGAATTGCGTCAAGACGGTGGAAAGCTTGGCATGTTCATCGATCGACGCGCGCGATCAGCCGCGCGTCAGGCCGTCGCCCTCGACGATCAGAGCGATGCCGATCGGGTTGCGCAGCGCGCCGGGCACGTCGACCTCGATCGCGTCGGACGCGCGGCGGAACGTGAGCGGTGCCGTCGAGCCCGGCACGGTGACCCGCTGTACCTGGCCCTGCGCCGCCAGCGCGGGCAGGCGGACGATGCCGTCGTCCGGCCAGCCGAGCGCGAAGGCATGGACCGCGCTGCCCTTGCGCGCATAGCGGATGTCGCGCGCGGTGAACGGGCTATCGCGGCCGCCTTCGTTGAAGTCGCCGCCGGCCGGACGGGTCGGGCCGTCGCCGGACCGGTGCCAGGGGCGAGTGCCGTAGATCGCGCTGCCGTACCGGCCCATCCACGCGGCGATCGCCTCGACGATCGCCTCCTCCTTCTCGTCGATGGTACCGTCGCCGCGCATCGGCACCGACAGCATCAGATTGCCGTTCTTCGCCATCACGTCGCACAAGGTGTGGATCACCTTGGCCGGCGTCTTGTAGCCATCGCGTTCGTAGAGATCGCGATCGTAATGCCAGTTGCCGAGGCAGGTGTCGGTCTGGAACGGATAGGGCTGGATGTCGTCATGGACGCCGCGCTCGACGTCGTCGACGATGCCGGCGCGCCGTTCGGCCGGCGTCCCCTTGGCGGTGACCACCGCCTCGTTGCGGCCGCCGTGCCAGCGGATCGACTGGTTGTAGAAATGCGCGGTGATATCCAGCCCGGCTTGGCCGAGCGGCAGTGCGAAATTGTCGAAATAGATCATGTCCGGCCGATAGACGTCGATCAGCTCGCGACAGCGCAGGAACCAGTTGCGGGTGAAGCCGGGATTGGCGGCGGGCGGCGTCTCGGTCCAGACACGGTCGTTCTTCTCGTGCCAGGCATTGGCGGCCGCGATCGAGCGCAGGCCGTCCGGCATCGGCATGGTGGGGCCGGTGTAGAGCTGTTGCGGGTCGAGGCCCTGCCACCATTGGCCGCGCCCCTGTGCCCGGGTCAGGACGGCGGCATCGTAACGCTGGCCGGCGCGTGGCCCTTCGGGATCGTAGCCATAGGCCGGCTGCAACCAGTGCCAGGCATGGGCGGAATGGTTGGAAACGGCGAAGCGTAGGCCGCGCGCCCGCGCCAGGCGGCTCCATTCGCCGATGATGTCGCGCTTCGGGCCGATCCGGGTGCTGTTCCACGCATGATGGGTCGAGGCATAGCTGTCGAAATTGTCGTGGTGATTGGCCAGCGCCATGAAATAGCGCGCGCCGGCGCGCTGATAGAGGTCGAGCAGCCGTTCCGGCTGCCAACGCGCCGCCGTCCAGCGCGGATACATCTGCATGAAGCCGACCTGCGACGGATGGCCGTAATGGTCGAGATGGTGGCGGTAGGCGCGCGTGCCCTGCAGATACATTTCGCGCGCATACCAATCGCCCGCCTCTGGCACGCATTGCGCCGACCAATGCGCCCAGATGCCGAACTTGGCGTCGCGAAACCAGTCCGGCGCCCGATAGCCGGCGACCAGCGACGACCAATCGGGCTTAAACGGGCCGGACGCGGCGGCGGGGCCGCTGCGGGACCGGGCCGCCCGGTCGATCAGCGTCGCGGCACCGGTGGCGGTCGCGCCGTACAGAAACGATCGCCGGTCCACCGCATCCTCCTCAAATGTCTGACGAAAGACTATGGGAGGAGAGGCGCACTGTCGAGTGCTATCGACTGATATCCGGGGTAGTTAGGCTGGCGGCGTAGCGGTGCCAGAGCCACGCCGTCGACAGCGGAAACAGCAGATATTTGGAGGTGATGGCGATCACTTCCGCCGGCATGCCATAGCTGCCGCCGGCGGCATCGCCGACGAAGAAGACGAAGAACCAATAGCCGGTCAGCGCGATCACCACGACGGCCCTGCCGGTCGCCGCGCGAGCGATGCCGGCGATGGCCGGCCCGCACATCCGACCGAAGAAATGCAGGATGACGCCGAGGGACGGGATCAGCAGCAGGGGCAATTGGAGCCAAGGCGACACGCCGAAGCCCTTTGCCGCAAGGGCGATGTCGGCATGGGTGGCGAGGGCGCGCACCGGCACGTAGCTCCACACGTTGCCCGCCGACATTAGCGCGAGCCAGAAGACGATCGACAGCCGCATCCGGTGGCCGGCGATCCACGGCCGGGTGGCGAGGCGGGCGAGCAGGACATAGGCCGCGACGTTGCCGATCGCCATGCCGGACAGCGCGATCACCGCCGCCTGTAGGTCGCTTCCCTGCGCGAAGATCGCGTCATAGGGCACGTTGTCGCCGACATCGCCGAGGAACAGGATGTTGTTGAGCGTCGCCGGGCCATAATCAAGCGCGAGCGGGCTGGTCATCCAGCCGAGCGCCCAGGCGACGATGCTGTGCGCATATTCGTGCGCGAGATAGGCGACGGCATGGGCGACCACCACCAGCAGCGCCGACGTCAGCGCGAAGGACAGGGTCGCGCCGGGGCTCGGCGCGAAACCTTCAATGCGGGAGGGCGCGGTGGTCAAGGTCCGTACCTCACAAGGCGGATGGGCGAAGCTGGCGCCGGGTTCCATCACGTCCGGCACCCGCCCGTCAATCGTCGGCGGGGGCGGCGTCCTGCTCCGGCTCCGCCAGCAGCCACGCCATGGCATCCGTCTCATGCTCGAACAGGCGGCAGCGATCGTCGATGAAGCGCTTTACCTGCAACCGGTGGAGCGCACCGGAGGCGAGCAGGGCGATCCGCTTCGACGGACCGCCGGGACGGATCAGGCGGGTGAAATGCGCCGCCGCCTGTTGCGGGACCACCTTCTTGTCGCGCATGTCGATCAGCGTGCGCAACTCGCCATGCCGGACGCCGCCGGCCAGCATCATGCGCAGCCGCTCGGCGATGTCCGTGGCGAAGCGTTCGGATGTCGCGGCATCCCAGTCGCCCGACAATGTCACCCGCAGAAACTGCGCATCCGCATCCGGTCGAATGTCATAGCGCGGCGGTGCCATGTAGCCATTATGGACGGATCTCTGAAAAATCCGTTACCGTACCAAGCATGATGGCGCAGAAGGACGCCGGTCCGCCATACCGCTTACCGCCAGCCGGCATCGATCCAGTAATTATGACCGGTGCACAGGCGCGCGTCGTCCGAGGCGAGGAACAATGCGAGCGCAGCGACATCGGCCGGCTGGATGCGGCCGTCGAGGCATTGCGCGGCGACGATCTCCGCCTCGCCCTCCGGCGTGTACCATTTCTCCTGGCGCGGCGTCTGGACGTTGCCGGGGACGATGGCGTTGCAGCGGATGCCCTTGCGGCCGAGGTCGCGGGCGAGGCTGCGCGTCAGGCCCTCGATCGCGGCCTTGGCGGTCTGGTAGAGGATGAGGTCCTGGAGGGCGAGATGCCAGCTGATCGAGCCGAAATTGAGGATCGACCCGCCGCCAGCCAGGGTCATCGCCGGCACCACCGCCTGGGCGGCGAAGAACTGATGGCGCAGATTGACGTTCATCCGCTCGTCCCAATAGGCCGGGGTGACGTCGGCGATCGTGTGGCGATCGTCGTTGGCCGCATTGTTGACCAGCACGTCGCAGCCGCCGAGCGCGTCGATCAGTTCGGCGAACACCGTCTTCAGCGCATCGAGGTCGGTGAGGTCGAGGCGGCGGAACAGCGGCGGATGCGCGGCATTCGGCGACAGGCGCGCGACCAGCGCCTCGCTGTCGGCAACCGCGACATCGACGAAGGCGACGCGCGCGCCCTGCGCGACGAAGGCCTCGACCAGCCCGGCGCCGATGCCGGACCCGCCGCCGGTGACGATGACGCGCCGGTCGCGGAGCGAGGGGTAGATGGCGCGGCGGTCGGCGGCGGGCAGATCGGTCATGAGGGGGCTTTCGGCGATCGAGGGGGCCGCGGATCAGGCGGCAAGGAGGCCGCGGCCGGCAAGATTGCGCATCAGCGCGAGCGTGCCGAACGTCCACGGCGCCGCATCCTTCGACGTGGTGACGCGGTTGACGAGCTGGCCGAGGCCGGGGCTGGCGATGGTGACGGTGTCGCCGACCTTGTGGGTGAAGCCGCGGCCGGGCTCGTCGCGGTCCTGGATCGGCGCGAACAGCGTGCCGAGGTAGAGGACGAAGCCGTCGGGATAGTGATGCTCGCTCAGCGCCTGGCGGACGAGCTCGAGCGGATCGCGGCTGATCTCGCGCATCGAGCTGTGGCCGTCGAGGCGATAGCCGTCCTCGCCGGCGATGGTCAGCGCCACCTGCGCCTCGCGGACATGGTCGATCGTATAGCTGTCGTCGAACAGGCGGACGAAGGGGCCGAGCGCGGCGGAGGCATTGTTATCCTTCGCCTTGCCGAGCAGCAGCGCCGAGCGTCCCTCGAAGTCGCGCAGGTTGACGTCGTTGCCGAGGCAGGCGCCGACCGCTCGGCCGTCCGGCGCGACGAGCAGAGCGACCTCCGGCTCCGGATTGTTCCAGGTCGAATCGGAGCGGATGCCGACCTCCGCGCCCCAGCCGACGGTCGCGAGCACGGGCGCCTTGGTGAAGATCTCCGCGTCCGGGCCGATCGCGACCTCGAGATATTGCGACCACAGGCCTTCGTCGATCAGCGCGGCCTTGAGCGCCGCCGCCTCCGCCGAGCCGGGCACGACCTGGCGCAGGCCGCCGCCGACCCGCTGTTCCAGCCGGCCGCGCAGCCCCGCCGCGGCGGTGGCGTCGCCGCGCGCACGCTCCTCGATCACGCGTTCCAGCGCGGAGGTGGCGAAGGTGACGCCTGCCGCCTTGACGCATTGCAGGTCGATCGGGCTGAGCAGCCGCGGCAAACCATCGGCTGACAGGCCGAACGTCGCGAGATCGCCGACCGGTATGCCCGCGGCGGGGTCGAACACCTGCCGTGCGACGAGTTCGGCGACGGTCGGTGCGACGCGGCTCATGTCGTGGACGATGCCGTCGGCGATCAGGACGGGCGAGGGGCCGTCGCCGCGATCGATCCGCCCCAGCCAGCGCCCCCGGCGCCAATCCGCGCCGAGCGCCGTGGCGGGATCAAAATGGGCGGTCATGCCGAACCTCTCCGTCGCTGGATTGCCGGTGGATTTGTCGGGCAATAGCAGCAGGCGGAGGCGGTTCAAGGCCGATCCGTCCGGTCAGGCCGGCGAGGGTGGCAGCGGCCGGCCGCGTCGCGTCCGGGCGCCGCCGATCGGGATCAACCCTCGACCTGATCCAGATAGTCGCCATAGCCCTGCGCCGTCATCTCCGCCTTGGGCACGAAGCGCAGCGCCGCGGAGTTGATGCAATAGCGCAGGCCACCGCGATCGCGGGGGCCGTCGTCGAAGACGTGGCCGAGGTGGCTGTCGCCGCCGGCGGAGCGCACCTCGGTCCGCACCATGCCGTGGCTGCGGTCGGAGAGCTCCTGCACCCGCGCGGGCTCGATCGGCGTGGTGAAGCTCGGCCAGCCGCAATGCGAATCGAACTTGTCGGCGGACGCGAACAACGGCTCCCCCGACACGATGTCGACGTAGATGCCGGGCTCCTTGTTGTAGAGATATTCTCCGGTGCCGGGACGCTCCGTACCGCTCTGCTGCGTCACGTAGAATTGCTCCGGCGTCAGCTTGGCGATCGCCTCGTCGGTCTTGCGATAGTCGGTCATCATCGGGTCCTTCAGCTCAACGGTGGCTGGCCGTTCGAGGCGGACAGGCCGCCGTCGACCGGCAGGTTGACCCCGGTGATATAGTGCGCGTCCTCGCTCGCCAAAAAGGCCACCGCGCCGGCGATGTCGGCGGGCTCGGCGCCGCGGCCCATCGGGATGCGCTCCTCGAACTTGGCGATCAGCTCGGGCTGCTCCTTCATCCCCGCGGTCAGCGCGGTATAGGTCAGCGACGGATTGACCGCGTTGACGCGCACGCCGTTCTTCGCCTCGTCCATCGCCAGCGCGCGGGTGAAATTGGTCACCGCACCCTTCGCCGCGCAATAGAAGCTGTGGTTCCAGTCGCCGCCGAGACCGGAGACGGACGAGATGTTGACGATGCAGCCGCGGCTCCGGCGCAGCGCGGCGATCGCGGCGCGGCTCATCTGGACGACGCCATAGAGGTCGGTTTCGACGACCTTGGTGAATTCCTCGAGCCCGCCCTCGTCGAGCTTGCCGAGATGGTCGACGCCGGCATCGTTGACCAGCACGTCGATGCGGCCGAACCGTTCCACCGCGCGCGCCGCCAGCGTCTCGCAATCGGCGTTGACCGAGACGTCGACGATCACGGTCTCGACCTCGCCGCCCAGTTCGGCGGCGAGCCGCTCCAGCCCGTCGCGCTCCTTGT
>JAEWJQ010000053.1 GCA_023386515.1 Pseudomonadota bacterium
GCCCGCCTCGGCCTCCTTCAGGATGCCGATGATCTGCTCTTCCGAAAACTGCTTCCGCTTCATTCCGTCCGTCCCTTCAAGAGCCGGTCTCTAGCTCCAACTGGATGGAGAAACGGGGGTCACGTCAAGTCGAACATCGTCTCCTCGACCGCGCAGGCATCGGGCTTCTCGCCACTGCTCGGCCATGTCAACGACGGCGGCCGGGCCGATGTGGCGCTGACCGCCGGGACGTCGCTGTTCGACGGCAAGCTCAACGTCGAGGGTTTCGTCAACTACCGGCATGCCGATCTCGTGCCCTATGACGCCCGCTCGACCTCGGCTTGCCAGCTGTTGCAGACGGGCAAGGACGGGCCGCTTAGCTGTTCGCTGTCGACCTATTCGACCAGCGGTTACGTGACCCCGCTGGCCGGGGCCAATGCCGGCACCGCCTATGTCAACAACCCCAACGGTACGCGCGCCTTCGTCCCCTACGGCATCGGCGCGGGCAATGCCGCCAATCCGTATGACGGCTATTCCTACCAGCGGCAGGACAATCGCGTGAACGCCGGCGGCTTCGTGACGCTGAAGCTGGCGCCGGAATATGAAGTGTACGGATCGGCGCTGTGGTTCCGCGACCGGTCGATCAACCGCGTGCCGACGCGCGTCTTCGCGGCCGCCAATTACGGGTCCGATCCCTTTCAGGTGAACTGCAACAATCCGTTCCTGTCCAGCCAGCAGGCGGGCATCCTGTGCGGCGCGGCGGCCGGAACCGGCACGCTCGTCCCGGTCGACGTCCGCTACCGCTTCACCGCTCCCTATCTGGACGACGTCTATACCAACAGCGGCATCCGCACGACGGGCGGGCTGCGCGGCAAGGTCGGCGACGCCTGGACCTATGACATCGGCGGCGTCTACGCGCGCAACCAGCAGATCTGGAATTCGTCGCGCCTGCCCGACTTCACCCGCATCAACAATGCGCTGAACGTCGTCAACGTGAACGGCACGCCGACCTGCGTGTCGGGCGGCGCCTGCGTGCCCTTCGACGCCTTCTCCGCCGGCAACAGCAACCAGGCGCTGATCAGCTACATCTACGGTGGACAGGATCCCGCCATCCAGAAGACGGTCAACATCCTGTACGACGTGCAGGCCAACATGACCGGCGACCTCGGTAAATACGGCATCACCTCGCCGCTGGCCAAGGACGGCCTCGCCTTCGCGCTGGGGACCGAATATCGCAAGGACCGCCTGCTCACCAGCCTGACGCAGGGCTTCATCGACGATTATGGCGGCAGCCCGGTCGACCGCAGCCAGGATGTCTGGGAGTCCAACGTCGAGGTACAGGCGCCGCTGGTGCAGGAGCGTCCGTTCGCGCACCTCGTGCAGGCCAACGGCGGCTATCACGTCTCCAAGTACAGCAGCAACCCCGATACGTTTTCGACCTGGAAGCTGGAGGGCCTGTATGCGCCGGTCAGCGACCTGACCTTCCGCGCCTCGTTCAACAAGGCGCAGCGGGCGCCGACGGTGGTCGAGGCGTTCCAGGCGTCAAACATCAGCTTCTCAAAGCAGGGCGGGTCGCAGAACGACTTCTGCGCGCCGGTGCCGCGCCAGATCCAGGATCCGAACAACCCGGGCAAGACGATCACCACCACCGCGCCGCTTGCCTCGCAGGCGGTGTGCGCGGCGACCGGCCTGTCGTCGGCGCTGTACGGCAGCCCGACCCTGCTGTGCCCGAACAACCAGTGCACCGTGCGCTCGGGCGGCTTCACCGCCGATCCCGAGACCGCCTATACCCAGACCTACGGGCTGGTGGTGAAGCCGCGTTTCGTGAAGGGGCTGGTCTTTTCGGTCGACCGCTACCGGATCAAGATCAACAACTCGCTCGGCTACAACGATGACAGCTATTACACGGATGGCTGTCTGCGTTCGAACGGCGACCCCTTCTTCTGCTCGGGCATCGTCCGCGCGGCCAACGGCACGCTCTACGCGGCGGCGGCGAACAACCCGACCAGCGGCTTCATCCGCGCCGGCACGACCAATTATTATTATTCGATCGCGCGCGGCTGGGACTTCCAGGGCAGCTATGCCCTCGGGCTCGGCGGGGCCGGGCGGCTGGATTTCGACTTCAACGGCTCGATCACGACCTTCGCCGGCGGCCAGGATTCGCCGGTCCAGCCGAAGCGCAACTGCACGGGCTATTTCGGCAACGGCTGTGGCCAGCTGATCCCGAAATGGGCGCACGGCCTGCGGACGACCTATTCGACGCGCGACAATGTGTTCAACGCGTCGTTCAACTGGCGCTACGTGGGGTCGCTGACCAATGCCAACAACGCGTCCGATCCGGCGATCAACGGCGCGTCGTCGGCCAATCCCAACCCCGCGCAGACGACATTCTACCGGATCGCGCCGGTCAGTTACTTCGACCTCGCGCTGACGTTCAACATCGCCCGCCGATTCGCCTTTCGCGTGATCGCGAACAACCTGCTCGACAAGAACCCGCCGATCCTGCCGAATTCGTACAATATCTCGCTGGCGCGCAACAACACGATCCCGCAGCGGTACGACTCGCTCGGCCGCCAGATCGCCATCGGCACGACGATCCAGTTCTGACGACCGGAGCGGGAGGCGCGGTAACCGCCGCGCTTCCCGCTTGCCGGCGGCTTAGCTGTCCTTCAGCGCGAGGGCCCGCGCATAGAGCGCCTTGCGGTCGACGCCGAACCGCTTCGCCACCTCGCCGGCGGCCTTGGCGGCCGGCAGGCGCGTGAGGGCCTCGGCAAGGGCGGCGTCGGCATCCTCGATC
>JAEWJQ010000211.1 GCA_023386515.1 Pseudomonadota bacterium
CCATCAGATAGGCCTGCGTCCGGTCGTTGACCTGGACGGTGGCGTGGCCGGTGACGCCGAAGCGGGTCTGTTCAGGCTGGATCAGCCCGTAATCGGCGACGGTGTTCTGGGTGCAGCCGTTGCCCGCCGCGCCGCTGACCGGCGAGGTGGTGCCGGTGCAGCCATTGGGGTTGAGCACCTGCCACGGGCCGCTAACCGCGCCGGAACCCGACAGCAGATTGCCCGGCGTCTGCTGTGTCGAGGGCGCGACGATTGCGCTGGTCGTCGACCCCGGCACGACCGATCCGGCCTGGTTGTTGTCGCCGCCGATGCCGCTCAGGTCGGCGGTGTTGAGCGGGAAGCCGCGGTTGCGCGCATAGATCGCGCCGTCATGCTGATATTCGCCGCTGACGTAGAAGTTGAAGCCCTTGTCCGACAGCTTGCCGGTGCCCAGCGTCAGCGTCGCCCGCTGCTCGCCGCCGTCACCGCGCTGGCTGACACCCGCCTCGGCGGTGCCGTAGACGCCGGTGATCTCCTTCTTCATGATGATGTTGACGACGCCGCCGATCGCGTCGGCGCCATAGCTGGACGAGGCACCGTCCTTCAGCACCTCGACCCGATCGACGATCGCGTCGGGAATGGTGTTGAGGTCGACGAACGAGCGCTGGCCATCGTCCGCCAGCGGGTAATTGGCGGTGCGCATGCCGTCGATTAGCGTCAGCGTGGAATTGACGGTCAGACCGCGTAGCGACACGCCCGACGAGCCGGCGCCGAAGCCGGCCGAGAAGGCGGTCGGGATCGAGCCGCTGCTGTCGGCCGAGATCGACCGGATCGCGTCGGAGACGGTGGTGATGCCGGCCTTGGCGAGGCTATCCGCGGTCAGAACGGTGACCGGCGACGGCGTCTCGCTGTCGGTACGGCGGAACAGCGTGCCGGTGACGACGATGTCGGGGCCCGTCGCAGCGGCAGGCGCGGTCGACTGGGTCACGGGATCGGTCTGGGCGGGAGCGGTGTCGGCACTCGTCGGGGCGGTCTGCGCCAGGGCCGGCGAGACGATGAACAGGCTGCCGATCAGCGCGGCGGGGGCGATCGCGCTCATCGCGGCTCCCCGAAGCAGCACGGCGCGAGATGGGGCGACACGGAACATTCTTTACTCCTCCACACCATGGTGTCCGCCGTGTCCCGTCGCAGTGTCGCGACCCGGTGGCGGGCACCCTATGGAAGCCGTGGTGGAAGCGGGCAGGCGGCGTGTAAACGGCGCGTGGAAGTCCGCCGGATGGATCGTGGAGGCCTGTGTCGACTAGGTCACGGAATATGACGTATATGTCACCATACATATTCGGCAACATCGCGAAACATCGGCGCTAGGACATTGATTTTACGTCAAAAAAGACTCTGCGGCTGCCTCTGTAAGGGGCCCGTCAGCATGTTCATGTCACCAATGTGTCATTCGGGCAAAATGCGAGTTCAGCGGCTCGGCGGATAGCCGATCGCGACGATCTCATATTCCTTCTCGCCGGCCGGCAGACTCACCCGGCGCAGATCGCCGATCGCCGCGCCGCGCAGCGCGCGGGCGAGGGGCGCGTTCCAGCCGATCCGCCCGGCGCCCGCTTCCGCCTCGTCGTCGCCCACCAGGGTCAGCACCCGCTGCTGGTCGTTCTCGTCGGCGATCGTCACCGTCGCCCCGAACCACGCGCGGCTGCGATCCTGTTGCTGCGCCGGATCGACAACCTTGGCCGCCTTCATCCGCTTGGACAGCCAGCCCAGCCGCCGGTCGATCTCGCGCAGCCGCTTGCGGCCGTAGATATAGTCGCCATTCTCCGACCGGTCGCCGTTGCCCGCGGCCCAGGAAATGGTGTCGACCAGCGCCGGCCGCTCGGTCGCGAACAATTGCTCGTATTCGGCGCGCAGCGCGGCATAGCCGGCCGGCGTGATGTAATTGGGACGGTCCATCGCCGCTCAGCCCGGCCGGTTCTTGCCGAGATACCAGCTGAGGTTGGCGGGGCCGCGGCTCTTCGCCCGCGCCGGGTTGATCAGGGCGTAGACGACCGCATTCTCGAGCACGCGCTGCACATAGTTGCGCGTCTCCATATAGGGGATCGCCTCGATCCAATCGACCATGTCGACCGTGCCGGTGCGCGGATCGCCATTGGCGCGCAGCCACTTGTTCACGTTGCCACCGCCGGCGTTATAGGCGGCGATCGCCAGCGGATAGCTGCCGTACAGGTCGAAGATGCGCTGGAAATAGCTCGACCCCAGCATCATCGACAGATTGGGATCCTCGGTCAGCGCCGAGGCGGTGTAGGTCAGCCCCATCTTGCCCGATTGTTCGCGCGCCGTCGCCGGCATCAGCTGCATCAGCCCGCGCGCGCCGGCATGGCTGACCGCGGTCCGGTCGAACTGGCTCTCCTGGCGCGCGATGGCGTGGATGATCGTCCACTTGTCCTCATAGCCGGCCGGCACCGCCACCGTCGGGAAGCCGGCGGCGGAATAGTCGGTCAGCCCGTTCTGCATCGCGCTGCGCCCGACCATCACGCCGAGGTCGGGCCGGTTGATCTGTCGCGACAGTTCGGCGGCGAGCAGATGGTCGGTCTCGCTCTCGGCGTCGGCCGCGATCTGACGGACGAAGGCGGTCTGGTCCTGCCAGTCGCCGACCTGCCCCAGGAAGCGCACCACGCGCACCGTCTCGCGTCCCGCGAAGGCCTGGCGCACGGCGGGGGCGATCAGCGGCGCGCCGATCGCCGGTGGCGCGACCAGCGGCCGCCCGGTCCGCTCCAGCGCCAACTGGCCGTAGAATTGGTCCCGGTAGGACGTCGCCTGCGCATAATAGCCGCTCGCCTGTGCGCTCAGCCCGGCCGCCTCCGCCGCGCGGCCGGCCCAGTAGAAGCCCTTGGCGCGCGTCTGCGGCGCCATGCTGCCACGGCCGTAGCGTTCGAACATCACCATCGCATCGGCCGGCCGGCCGAGCCGCTTCAGCGCGGTCTGCCCGGCAAGCCAGACCAGGCTGGTATAATCGTCGCGCTCGCCATAGGGCTTCTTCGACACGTCGGTGCCGGCCGGATAGGCATCGTCGACCTGGCGCGCGATGTCATAGGCGAGCTGATACTGACCGTCGTTCGCCGCCTCGCGCGCGACGGTGAGCAGCACCTCATACCATTTCTCGACATTGCCCGGCCGCGCGGCCAG
>JAEWJQ010000220.1 GCA_023386515.1 Pseudomonadota bacterium
GCATAGGCCTTCGACGTAACCGTCGGCGCACGGCCATCGAGCGTGTAGCGGATTGTTCCGTAGGACACCTGCGTCGCCAGCGTCACGCCGATGGTATTGGCGCGCAGCGCCGCGCCCCGCGTGCCGGTCAGCGCGAAGTCGACGGCGAAGGCGCTGTCGGCGACATGCGCGCCGCTCTTCGTCCAGCGGTCCGCCTGGCGCACGGCGCGCGGCAGGAAGCCGGCGAAGTCGCGCTGCTGCTGCGGCGACCAGGTGATCTCCGCCACCGCCGCCGCCCGCGGGAACATCAGATGCTCCATCTGATACGGCGTGACGATATATTCGCTCCACAAATTGCCCTGTGCGCCGAGCACATGGTGCGCCTTGTCGGCGGCGATGCCCTTGGGCAGCGGGTCATAGGCATAGACCTGCTCCAGCGTCGCGATGTCGAGCCGGCCCGGCGGCTCGTCGCTGCGCCGGCTCTGCAGCCCGTTGAGATAGAGCGGATTGCCCGGCGACATGACGACGTCATGCCCCTGATTGGCGGCGTCGATACCGCCCTGCTCGCCGCGCCACGACATCACCGAGGCGGATTGCGGCAGGCCGCCCTCCAGGATCTCGTCCCAGCCGATCAGGCGCCGGCCCTTGCTTTCCAGATAGCGGCCGAACTGGTCGATCATCCAGCTCTGCAGCGCATTCTCGTCCTTGATGCCGAGCGCCTTCATCTGCGCCTGCACCTCGGGGCTGCGCTGCCACTGGTCCTTGATCGCCTCGTCGCCGCCCAGATGGATGTACGTGCCGGGAAAGACCGTCATCAGCTCGTCGAGCACGTCTTTGACGAACTGGATGCCGCGCGGGTTCGGGTTGAACAGATAGGGCATGATGCCCCATTGGTTGCTGACCGCCGGCCGGTCGCCGAGGATGCCGAGTTCCGGATAGGCGGCGACCAGGGCGGTGGCGTGGCCGGGCAGATCGATTTCGGGCACGATCGTGATGCCGCGCGCTGCGGCATAGGCGACCAGACCGCGCAGCTGCTCCTGCGTGTAGAAGCCGCCGACCTTCTCGGCCGGGGCGGCGTCGCCGGTCGAAGGCGGCGTGCGCCAGCCGCCGACGCTGGTCAGCTTGGGAAATTTACGAATCTCGACCCGCCACCCCTGATCGTCGGTCAGATGCAGGTGCAGCGTGTTGAGCTTCACCGCGGCCATGCGGTCGACCGTCTTGTAGAGGAAGTCGATCGGCTGGAAGTGGCGCGCGACATCGACCATCAGCCCGCGCCAAGCGAAGCGCGGCGCGTCGGCGATCGTCATGCCGGCCACCACCGCGGGCTTGCCGAAGGCGGGGTCGGGGCTAGCGAGCTGCGCCAGCGTCGCTGCGCCATGGATCAGGCCGCGGTCGCCCGAGGCGGCGACGGTGATCCGCTGCGCGGTCACGGTCAGCCGATAGGCTTCGTCACCAGTGACCAAAGGGTCGCGGAGGAAGCGGATCGGGGCATCGGTGTCGACGGGGCGCAGCGTCAGCCCGCGCGTCGCCTTGACCTGATCGACGAGGAAGCGTGCGGCGGCCGCCGTGCCGGCGTCACTCGCGGGGATGCCGACCCGCATCGCGTCGGTGATGGTGAAGCGCCCGGCGGCAGGCGTCACGCTCTGCGGCATCGGCACGAGCGACGGCGGCTTGGTCTGTGCCGTTGCCACACCGGCGATGCCGAGCAGCGCCGTTCCGATGAGGCGCGATGCGTTGCGGATCATGACCGGCTCCCTTGGTGTGGTTTTGGTATTGTCAGGTACCATGACGGACCTGGCGTCGCCCGTCTATGCCCGGTCCACAAAAAAGCCCCGGCGATAACGCCGGGGCGGGGGAGGAGGGAAGCGGCACGGAATGAGGACGCCGCCTCCGGAGGAAGTCTGATCAGAAGCGTGCGGAACCGGTCAGCGAGAAGACACGCCCGTTCTTGTAGATGGCGGTCGGCGCGCTCGGTGTGCTGCTGTACTGATAATAGGTCTCGTCGAGCAGGTTCGACGCGTTGGCGGTGATCCGGAAATGCTCGTTGATGTTGTAGGACGCCGAGAAGTCGAGCTGGCGATACGCATCGGTGTAATTCGATGACTGCAGGCGACCGAAGCCGTAGAAATACTTCGAGCGGTAGTTGTAGCTCAGGCGCGCCTGGAACGGCCCCGATTCAAAGTAGGGCACGATGTTGTAGGTGTCGCGCGACAGGTATGGCAGGCCCTGACCCGAAGTACCGGTGTCGGCGCTGGCGAAGGTATAGTTCGACTGGATGCCGAAGCCCCAGATGAGATTGGCCTGGGCGGTCAGCGAGAAGCCGGTCACTGATGCCTTGCCACCGTTCACCGGGCGCGACACGCTGTAGGTGTAGGTGTTGCCGGTCAGCTGGTTGGTGATCTGCTGCTCGACCGTCTGGTTGCCGATATAGTTGGTGATGTCGCGGTAGAAGACCTCGCCCGAGAAGTAGCTGGCCGGTGCGAAATACCATTCCGCCGAAAGGCCGAAGTTGGTCGCGGCATAGGGCTTCAGATCGGGGTTGCCGCCGCTGCCGGTACGCTGCGTGTCGTCGAGCGACAGCGAGCCGGCAAGATCACTGTACCGCGGCCGGGCGATGACCTTCGCCGCGGCGGCGCGCAGGACCACCGAGCTGCTGGCGTCATAGGCGACGTTGACCGAGGGCAGGAAGCGATCGTCGGTGCGCGGCGCGACGACGAGCGCGGTTTGGTTGCCCGAGGACAGGTAATAGGACGAGATGTCGCGGGTGCGGACGAAGCGACCGCCGATATTGCCGCGGAACTTGCCCGTGGCGTAATCGAGCTGGACGTAGCCGGTGCCGATCCGCTCCTGCACCTTGAAGAACGATCCCGTGTCGAGCGCACGTGTGACATTGAGCGTGCCCGCCGCGGTCAGCGCCTTGATCGCATTCTCCTGGGTCAAAGTCGCATAAGGCGTGCCGTTGCCGGTCGTCGACAGGCCATCATACACGCTGCTGTCGAGCGTGTAGGCACCCAGGTCGGCCAGCGTAAAGAAGTTGTTGGTGAAGGTCGCGCCGCCGTAGGTCGTCTGCTGGTTGTTGTGCACGTTGACGCGGACGCCGAAGTACAGCTTCTTGAAGAAGCCATCGAGGTCGTGCGTGAAGTCGATCTGGCCGAACTTCTCTTGGTCGACGGTGTTGTCTGCGGAGGTGATGCCGCCGATCTGTGCGCCGTAGAAGCCCGCGCCGTTGGTCTTCGCGAGCACCGCCGGCTCCGTCTGCAGGCTCGATTCTGCTGGCGAGGTGCTGATCCACTGCGTGGCGTCGCTCGCCGCATTGTCCCAATTGAGCAGCGTGTTGCGGCCGTTGGCGCCGACCGTGAAGCCTTGGCGCGTACGGAAGTTCAGCAGATATTCGGGGTCCTTGCCCCCGGTCGCGCGGGTGTAGCCGCCGTTGCCGGTGACCTTCCACCCGCCGTCCAGATCCCAGTCGAACAGGGCCGTGTAGCTCTGATTCGAGATGCGGGTGCGGCGGAAGTTGGTGTCGAGTTCGCCCATCCAGGTCTTGCTGGTGCTGGGCTGCGCGGCAAAGGTCGCCGACGTGATCAGCCCGTTGCTGATCGTCGCGGCGGTCAGCTGTGATCCGCGCACATTGTAGCTGTATTCGGAATTGCTGAAGTTGTCGTAATTGCCCTTGATGACGATCGCGTTGGCGGTCAGCGTGAAATTGTCCGTCGGCTTGAACTGCATCGTGCCGGTGAAGCCGAGACGTTCACGCGTCTGCTGGAAATATTCATGGGCCAAGAACGCGGGCAGGCGGGCGGTCTGCAGATCGGCGATCGAGCCGCCGGTGATCTTCGCATTCGGGTTCTGCAGGACCGTCTGGCGGGCGGCGTTGGTGGTGGTGAACTGGCTGCCGGTCAGATAGCCGTAGACGGCGACGCCGGCGCGGGCGAGATTTTCCTTGTCGTAATTGACCGAGCCGAGGATCGCGAACGTGTCGCTGGCATTGTGCCAGCTATACAGCGCGGAACCGCGGAAATTGCCCTTGTTCGAACGGTCGTTATATTCGTAGCCGCCGGTCGCGGTCAGCGTGTTCGGCTTGAGGTCGAGCGGCTTACGCGTGACGATGTCGACCGTGCCGCCGATGGCGCCTTCCTGGATGCGCGCTTCCGGCGTCTTGTAGACGACCGCCTGGCTGATGATCTCTGGCGACAGCAGCGAATAGTTGAACGTGCGGCTCGACCGGTCGCCGGGATTGCCGCCCCAGTCGGCGGACGCGATCGAATGGCCGTCGATCAGCACGCGGTTGAGGGCGGGCTCGACCCCGGCGATGGAAACCTGCTCGCCTTCGCCGAACTGGTGGTCGACGGTGACACCGGGCAGGTGCGACAGCGATTCCGCGACGTTGGTGTCGGGGAATTTGCCGACGTCCTCCGCGCTGATCACGTCGGTGATGGCGTTGGTCGAACGCTTGGTTTCGATCGCGTCCTGAAGGCTCTTGCGGATGCCGCGGACGACGATGTCGTTATTCTGCCCGACCGCGCTTTCGTCCTGCGTCTGGGCAGGTGCGTCGGCAGTCTGGGCGTGGGCGGTGCCGGCAAGGCCCGCGAGAGCGGTGGTCACAAGGATGACGTGGCGCAGACGCATGGATGAATCCTCCCCCAATAAGGTCGCGGGCGCACCCCGGTCGGTGGCCCTTCAAAAAAGCGATGCCGTCATCACCGGCGGCATGTTCCGTCCCTGCGCCGGCGCACCCGCTTCCGGGGTGCGTCCGACAAGTTACTGTATACGTATGTATACCAATTCATAGCCAAGACGCTACCAGAAAAATTGCATTATTGTTTCAGGGGCGAGATTGGCCCTACACCTCGTGCAAACCGCGCCGGAATGCGTAGAAGCGGATCGGCTGGTGGGCGCTGCCGACGACA
>JAEWJQ010000301.1 GCA_023386515.1 Pseudomonadota bacterium
AAGACTTGGTGACCGTCGCGATCGCCGAAGCGGTGGATCTTGTCTTCGATCGAGGGACAATAGCGGGGCCCCTGCCCCTCGATCGCTCCACCAAATAAAGGCGATCGATCGAGTCCGCCGCGGATGACGTCATGCGTCCGCACCTGGGTACGCGTGACGGCGCAGGCAATCTGCGGGTGGAGCCGGTGGCGCGTCATCGGGGACATCGTCCATTGTTCGGCGTCGGATGCCTGCTCCTCCAGCCTTGCCCAGGCGATCGTGCGCCCATCCAGCCGGGGCGGCGTGCCGGTTTTCAGCCGCGCCATGGGCAGGCCGAGCGCACGTAGTTGGTCGCCCAGGCGCTTGGCCGGACGTTCGCCGACCCGACCACCCTCTTCCCGATCATCGCCTCGGAACATCCGCGCACCCAGGAAGGTGCCGGTGGCGAGCACCACGGTCCTGCCGGCAATGCAGCTGCCGTCGGCGAGTACCACCCCCTCGACATGGCCGCCGTGGCCGATCGACAGAGCGTCGACGTCGCCCTCGATGACGGTCAGCATCGGTTCGGCTGCAAGCATTCTCTGAATCGCCGCGCTATAAAGATCCCGATCCGCCTGGATACGCGGTCCTTGGACTGCCGCACCCTTGCTGCGGTTGAGCATGCGATAATGGATGGCGGCAGCATCCGCTGCCCGCGCGATCAGCCCATCAAAAGCGTCAACCTCGCGGACGATATGCCCCTTGCCCAGCCCGCCGATCGCCGGATTGCAGGACATGGCACCGATATGCCGCGCCTCGAAACTGACTAAAGCTGTTCTCGCGCCACGACGCGCTGCCGCCGCGGCGGCTTCCGTGCCGGCGTGGCCGCCACCGACGATTATAACATCGAACATGATGAAGGGCGCCTAAGCGACGCACCCTATCCCGTCAAAAGTGTTCCACGTGGAACATCACTTCCCGATGCAGAACTGACCAAATAGCGCGTCGAGCATAGCCTCCGTCGCGTCTATGCCGAGGATGGTCGCGAGCAACCGGCTGGCGACCCGCAATTGCTCGGCGATCAGCACGGGATCGTCTTCGGGTCTAGCAATCGCTGCCAAGGCCTGCTGAAGCGCGCCCCGCTCCTGTGCCCGGAAAGAGACGGCATCAATCCGCGGTACCAGCGCTTCGGCTCGCGCATGGATGATCGACCACAAGACGCTGATCGTCGCGGATTGATCCTGCCGCACTGCAACATCACGGCCCGCTGGCATGTCGACACGTCCGGGTTGATCCGCCCGTGCATGGACCCGAATAGCGTCCGCGCGCGGCGGGGCGTGATCGCCCAGCCACAGCAGGATGTCCGCCTCTTCGATCGCCTTGCCCGCCCGCGTCACACCGATCCGCTCGATCGGATCGGCGGCATCGGTCAGTCCCGCCGTGTCCGTCAACCGATAGGCGAGGCCGTCTCGAACCAACGGGACCTCGATCCGGTCGCGCGTCGTTCCTGCGATATCGCTGACGATCGCGACGTCTCGCTGGCTGAGCAGATTGATCAGCGTCGATTTGCCGCTGTTCGGCGGCCCCGCCAGCACCACCAACAGGCCGTCGCGTAATCGCTCCACCGGTGGCTCGGCGATCACGGACCGCCATTCGTCGGAGAGCGCCCGCATCCCATCGATAACGGCGATCAATGCCGCCTCATCCATCGCGACGTCATCTTCATCGGCGAAGTCGAGCTGTGCCTCAACCCGCGCGGCAAGCGCGCTCAGTCGAGTCAGCCAGGCTCGTACCTGTCGACTGACCACGCCCTCGGCGGCGGAGATCGCCGCAACGCGCTGGCGTTCGGTTTCGGCGCTCAGCAGATCGGCCAACCCACGCGCTTCCGCCAGATCGATCCGCCCATTGCCGAGCGCACGGCGGGTAAATTCGCCTGGCTGCGCCGGCCGCACATCCGGCTGTCGGCCCAATGCCGCCAACACCGCCGCGACCACGGCGCGCCCGCCGTGGCAATGCAGCTCGACCAGATCTTCGCCCGTCGCGCTGGCCGGTGCGGGAAAACGCAATATCAACGCCCGATCGAGCAATGCGCCCGTGCCATCCCGCAGTGATCGCAACCGTGCGGTCCGCGCCGGCGGCAACGTCCCGGCCAGTGCCGTCACCGCCGCAAAGGCCGCCGGTCCACTGACCCGAATGACCGCAATGCCGGCCGGTGGCGCGCCGCTCGATAGCGCGAAGATTGTCAGCTTTGCCGTCACCCGCCCGTCTTGCGCCCCGCGCCGCTCGCCTGGTCGAACAGTTGCCGCCACAACGACAGGCCTGCCTCCCCCATCGGTGCCCAGCTCTTCATCATGCCCTCGAGCAATTCGGGCTTCACCTGGCCGGCCATCGTATCGAGCAGCATCGCGACGTAGCGATCGTGCAAAGGCGTCAGGTCGGGCAGGCCCAAGGCACGGCGCGCCTCTTCCGGGGTCAGGTCGATGTCCACCGTCACCTTCATCGTCGTGCCTCCACCGATCCTGCTTGAGCTGCCGTCATGGCCTCTGCATAGCCGCCCCGGACCATCCGCGCGAGAGGACCCCATGACCAAGACCATTCAGATCGAGACACTCGACCACGACGGCCACTTCCCGGCCTATGTCGCCGAGCCAGAGGGCACGCCCAAGGCCGCGATCATCGTCATCCAGGAGATCTTCGGCATCAACGCCGGCATCCGTCGTAAGGCCGATACGCTGGCAGAGTCAGGGTATCTGGCGATCGCGCCGGAATTGTTCTGGCGCTTCGCTCCGGGTGTCGAACTCGATCCCGACGTGCCGCACGAGATGCAGCAGGCACTCGAGCTGATGGGCAAGTTCGACCAGGATGCGGGGATCCGCGACATCGAGGCAACGATCCGCACCGCACGCGGGCTGCTTCCCGAGGGCGGCAAGGTCGGCGCGGTCGGCTATTGCCTGGGCGGCCGGCTTGCCTTCATGACCGCGGCGCGCACCGATATCGACGCCAGCGTTGGCTATTATGGCGTCGGCATCGACGGCCTGCTCGGCGAAAGGCATGCGATCGCCAAGCCGGTGCTGCTGCACGTGCCGGAGGAGGATCATTTCGTCGACAAGAACGCGCAGGCGCGCATGCACGAAGGTCTGGACGATCACCCGAAGGTGACGCTCTACGATTATCCCGGCGAGGATCACGGC
>JAEWJQ010000335.1 GCA_023386515.1 Pseudomonadota bacterium
ATGCCGCCCGATCCAGCCGGTCCCCAGAAATCCCACGCGTGGCTTGTTCAACGTCTGCTCCCCGTTCATCCCCTTCCGAAAGCGGAGGGAAGTCATTCCATCATCACCAGCGCCTTGACGAAGCCGCCCGGCTTGTCGCGCGTCGCATCCAGCGCCTCGCCCAGCCGCTCCAGGGGATAGCGATGCGTGTAGAGCGGCGTCGGGTCGAGCCGCCCGCTTGCCACCGCCTCGATCGCCTCGGTCAGGCCGCGCATCTGCACCGCGGGATCGCGCTCGTGGGCGTTGACCACGTCGATCCCCTTCCAGTTCCATTCCTGCATGTTGATCTGCCGCGGCCCGTCCTGGTGATAGCCCGCCACCACCAGCCGGCCGCCGAAGCCAATCAACGCGGTGGCGAGGTCGAGCGGCCATGGCTTGCCGACCGCCTCAATCACCCGCTCGCACAGCGCATCGCCGGTCAGCGCCTTGACCCGTTCGATGATCGCCCAGTGATCGTCCATCGCGATGGTTTCGGCGGCGCCATAATGGCTCGCGAGGTCGAGGCTTTCCTGCCGCCGCGAAATGGCGATCACCCGTGCGCCCGCATCGCTCGCCAGCTTGGTCAGCACCGCGCCCAGGAAGCCGATGCCGATGATCGCCACCGTCTGCCCGGGCCGGATGTCGCTGCGCCGGAAGATGTTGAACGCGCAGCCGAGCGGTTCGCCGGGAAAGGGCTGGCCGTCGAGGCTCGCCGGCAATTTGGCGACCATGTCCGCGCGCGCCACGTCATACTCGGCGAAGCTGCGGTAGGAGAGGGCGGCGACCCGGTCGCCCACCGCCAGGCCGGTCACACCGTCGCCGAGGGCATCGACCCGACCCCAGCCTTCGTGGCCGAGGCCCCCCGGCTCGCCCGGATAGGTCATCCAGGGCAGCCCCGCCCAGGGTTCCAGGTTCGAGGCGCAGACGCCGCACCCCTCCAGCTTGAGCCGGACCTCGCCCGGCGCCGGCAGGGGCAGGGGGGCGTCGGCCATCTCGATCCGACCCGGCGCGGCCAGTACCGAACTCCTTATCATGCGTGCATCCAATTGATTATCGGGCAATTTGTCTCTCCATGAGCGATGCCGGCATGACCTCGACCCTGCAGGGCAATATCGCCCGCCTGACCGATCGCGCGGCGCGCGACAGGGCGGCGGCGCCCTGGTCGGCGCGGTTGGCGGACCGGATCACCCGCTTCACCGGGTCGATGACCTTCGTGTTGCTGCATCTGATCGTCTACGGCCTGTGGATCGTCGCCAATTGCGGTTGGCTGCCCGGCGTACCGCGCTTCGATCCCACCTTCGTCATCCTGGCATCGGAGGCGTCGGTGGAAGCGATCTTCCTGTCGACCTTCGTGCTCATCAGCCAGAACCGCATGGCGGCGGTCGCCGATCGCCGCGCGGACCTCGACCTGCACATCAACCTGCTCGCAGAGCATGAACTGACCCGGCTGGCGACCCTGGTCGCGCGGATCGCCGAGCGGGTCGGCGTTGCGGTCGACGATCCGGCCTTTCACGAGATCCAGCGCGATGTCGCGCCCGAGCAGGTGCTCGACGTGATCGACGCTCATTCCGCCGCGACGGCAGAGGGCAAGACGTCGGATCGCGCCGGTGCATAGCGGTCGATCATCCAGGCGCAGAAATCCGCGAAGGCCTGCGGGTCCTTGGCCGCGCTGGTATGATGCGGCTCGATGCCGAGGTGTTCGGGCGTGAAGCAGAAGGTGACGGTGACGTCGAAGTCGGCGCGCGCCTCCATCTGCCGGTCGAACCAGTCGATCGCGTCAGGACGGAAGCTGTCCGCCCAGCTGAGGCCGGTGCGCAGCCGTCGGGTGCCGAGCCGCTTCATCCAGGCGACCGCCTCGTCCAGCCGCGGGTCCTGGTAATGGAACCACTGCATCAGGCCCATGCGATCCGCGACCTTCGCATAGTCGTCGAGCGCGGGCTTGGCCGTGCCGTCCTCGCGGATCAGACCCATGTAGAAATGCCGGTAATAGCTCGACCCCTCCGCCTCGCGGTGGCGCGTCGTCGCGCCCCAGGCGTGCGGTAGGTCGTAGAGCGAATACCAGAACACCCGCGGCACCCGGTCGAGCAGCAGCTCGGCGGTCTTGGCGAAGCCGAACACCTGCACCTCCTCGGCGCCGAAGCTGCCGACGCCGACCTCGGTCGCCCAGATCGGCTTGTCGGGGCAGACCGCCTCGATCTCGGCGATCTTGTCCGGCCAGGCGTGGATCGGCCACAGATTCCAGTCGAGCGGGAAGCCATGCACGGCGACGACGTCGACCGCGTCGAGCGCGCCGTGCGCGCGCATCCGGTTGACCCAGTCTGGATCGATGGGGCTCATTCCGCCGAGCACCCGCGTCTCCGCCGGGTTCATCTCGCGGATCGCGGCGCCGGCACGGATCACCGTGTCGGCGAACTTCGACCAGTCGGGGTCCACCACCGGGTCCCAGTGCGATTTGTTGTTCGGCTCGTTCCAGATCATCGCCGCTTCGATCATGCTTGCCCCCCGTGCTGCGGATAGACGGCCATCGGCCCGTATTCGGCGTAAGGCACCGGCGCGGTGCGGCAGAGATAGACCTCAGCCTCCGGCTGGCCCAGGATCGTGAAGCCGGCCGCGCGCAGCATCGCCGCGCTGCACGCCGCATTGGGCGCCCACCAGTTGGTCCAGTCGTGCGCGAACTCGCGCTCGATGAAATGCATCTTCGGATAGCCCGGCTCGTCGAAGAAGGCGGGCGGCCGGTGCGTGCCGGGCAGGTGGAACGGATGATCCTCCGGCACCGGATAGACGTCGCGCGACCCCTGCTGCATCGTCTGGAACAGCATCAGGTCGCCGGCGACATGCTCGCGGATCAGGTCGAGCGCCAGCAGCGGATGGCGCAGATGGTAAAGCACGCCCATGAAGATGACGAGGTCGAACCGCTCGCCCAGCGCACCGACGTCATAGACCGACAGATTGCGCAGCTCGACGTCGTCGAAGCCCAGCGCCTTCGTCGCCAGCCGCGCCTGCGCCAGATAGCGGTCGTCGCTGTCAATGCCGAGCACGCGCGCCGCGCCGCGCCGCTTCATCTCGACCGCATAGAAGCCCGCGTTGCAGCCGATGTCGAGCACGCTCTTGCCCGTCAGGTCGGAGGGTAAAGCATCGGCGAAGCGCGCGAATTTGAAGCGCGGATAGTCACCAAGGAAATGGTCGGGCGCGGTATGGATGCCGTGGCCAAGGTCGATGTTGTGAAACCATGGGCCCAGCCGATCGACCTCGGCGCGCAGCATATCTGGCGTCATGCCGCCATCCTTTCGTTGAGGCTGTGGAGTTTCGCGCCCCAGTCGCCGATCACCAGCCGGCTAACCGACGCCGGCCCGATGTCGAAGCGCAACAGCCGGTCGAGCGGCAGGTCCAGCGCATAGGCGACCGCACCACGGATCATGTCGGAATGGCTGACCAGCGCGATGACGGCGCCGTCCGCCTCCGACGCGGCGAGCGCCGACAGGTAGCCAACGATACGGGCCTGCGCCTCCGCCATCGTCTCGCCACCGGGGATGCGGGCGGTGCCGCGCTCCCTGTTCCAGCGATCCCATGCCGGAGCGTCGTGCAGGCTATCGAAGGTCGCCCCGGTCCAATCGCCCATGTCGATCTCGACCAGCGCGTCGACAGGCGTTGGCGCGGGCAGGCCATGCGTGGTGGCGATCGCTGCGGCGGTCTCACGTGCCCGCTCCAGCGGGCTGCACTCGATCCGGTCGATCCGCTCGCCTGTCAATGCGGCGGCGAGCGCCCCGGCCTGGGCACGGCCGGTCTCGCTCAGCGGCACATGCTCCATCCGACCGGAAAGGCGCTGGTCGAGATGGATGTGCGCGGCGTGCCGGATCAGGAGGAACGTCGCGGTCACTAGGGTCCTTCGTGCTGCCCCGACTCGATGTCATCTTAACATCGGTTATGAGGATTGTGGTCTAAGAGACTAGGAACAAAGAAGAAGAACCTTCGTTCCACCTCCGTAGCAATTGTTTGCAGCGAGGGGAAAAGCGACCGATGACACGATCAGACACAATCGTTTCCCTATTGTCTTTGATGTCGATCAGTCGGTCGGCGCGATGACCGAGACGGTGCTGATCACCGGCGGCGCCGGATTCATCGGCCGCTTCGTCGGTGAAGAATTGCTTCGCCGCGGCAACCGCGTCCGCGTGCTCGACAGCCTGATCCCGCAGGTGCACGGCCATGTCGACCGCCCGCCCTTGCTGTCCGACGAGGTGGAGCTGATCCGCGGCGATGTCCGCGACGGCGATGCCGTGGCGCGGGCGCTCGCGGGCGTGGACAGCGTCATCCACCTTGCCGCGGAGGTCGGCGTCGGCCAGTCGATGTACGAGGTCGAGCGTTATACCTCGACCAACGACGTCGGCACCGCCGTGTTGTTCGAGCGGCTGATCGATCGTCCCGTGCGGCGCGTGGTCACCGCCTCCTCCATGTCGATCTACGGCGAAGGCCTGTATCGCGACGCCGACGGCGCGATGCGCGAGGATGTCGAACGTGGCGCGGTGCGCGACGGCATGGCGAATTGGGATCCGGTCGACGCCGATGGCCGGGCGCTGACCCCGGTGGCGACGCCGGAATGGAAGCGGCCCAATCTCGCCTCGATCTACGCGCTCAACAAATATGTGCAGGAGCGCACCACCCACATCATGGCCAAGCCCTATGGCATCGAGGGCGTGTGCCTGCGGCTGTTCAACGTCTACGGGCCGGGGCAGGCGCTGTCGAACCCCTATACCGGCGTGCTCGCGATCTTCGCCTCGCGGCTGCTCAACGGCCAGGAGCCGATGATCTTCGAGGACGGGGAACAGCGTCGCGATTTCGTCCACGTCAGCGATGTCGCGCGCGCCTTCGCCGATGCGCTGGTGCTGCCCGAGGCGGCGGGTGAGACGTTCAACATCGGTTCCGGTCACGACCGGTCGGTCACCGAGGTGGCGCAGGCGCTGGCCCAGGCGATGGGCAAGAACGACATCCGGCCGGAAATCGTCGGAAAGGCGCGGATCGGCGACATCCGCCATTGCTTCTGCGACACGACCCGCGCTGCCGAGCGCCTGGGCTTCCGCGCCGAGGCGGATTTCATCGCGGGCCTTGCCGAACTGGCCGAATGGGTCGGTGAGCAGACCGCCGAGGACAATGTCGCACAGGCGCGGGCCGAGCTGGAGAAGCGGGGGCTGGTGGCATGAGGGGTGCCGTTACCTCATTCGTCATCCCGGCGCACGCCGGGACCCATGGACACGGTGCCGCCGATCTATCGCGCCACCAGGGTCGTTGCGTATCCATGGGTCCCGGCTTCCGCCGGGATGACGAGGGGAGGGCAGCCGTGCGCTTTCCTATTGTCCGTCTTCCCCGCGGAGGCGGGGATCCAGACGCGCAGGTTTCCGTAAGTGGCGCAACGGCAGCGTCTCTGGATTCTCGCCTTCGCGGCAATGACGGACAAAAAGGCGCGCCGGCATGACCGCTCCCATCCTCGTCACCGGTGGTGCGGGCTTCATCGGCAGCAACATCGCCGACCGTCTCGCGAGCGAAGGTCACGACGTCCTCATCTACGACCGGCTGTCGCGGCCGGGCGTCGAGCGCAACCTGGCGTGGCTGCAGGATCGCCACGGCGCGCGGATCACCGCCATCCGCTCCGACATCCGGGACGCCGACACGCTCGCCGGTGCGGTGGCGGAGGCGCAGGCAGTGTTCCACATGGCGGCGCAGGTCGCGGTGACCACCAGCCTCGACGATCCGCGCGACGATCTGGAGATCAACGTCCTCGGCACCTTCAACCTGCTCGAGGCGCTGCGCCGCAAGGGCGCCGCGACGCCTTTGGTCTTCGCCTCGACCAACAAGGTCTATGGCGATCTTGCCGACCTCGACTTTGCGCGCGACGGCGACACCTATGTCCCCGTCGATGCGGCGGTGCGTGCGCATGGCATCGGGGAGGGGCGACCGCTCGACTTCCACACGCCCTATGGCGTGTCGAAGGGGGCCGCCGACCAATATGTCCTCGATTACGCGCGCAGCTACGGCATCCCCGCTGCGGTGCTGCGGATGAGCTGCATCTACGGCCAGCGGCAGATGGGCACCGAGGATCAGGGCTGGGTCGCCCATTTCTTGATCCGCGCGCTCGAAGGCCAGCCGATCACGCTTTATGGCGACGGGTGCCAGGTCCGCGACATCCTCGACGTATCCAACGCGGTGGAGGCCTATCTGAACGCCTGGCGCCGCATCGATGCGGTGCGCGGGCGCGCCTTCAATCTCGGCGGCGGGCCGGCCAATGCCATTTCGCTGCGGACATTGCTCGCCCATATCGGCGACCTGATCGGGCGGGAGGTCGATGTCTCTTTCGCCGACTGGCGGGCGGGCGACCAGCGTTACTTCGTCGCCGACACCCGCGCCGCCGATGCCGCGCTCGGCCTGTCGACGAAGCTGCCGTGGCGGGAGGGCGTCGCCAACCTCGCTCGCTGGCTGGCGGTGGAGCGGGGGCTCAACCATCCGATCGGCGCGCGCGCACCCGAACTGGCGGCGGAATGAAGGTTCTCGTCACCACCGACGCCGTCGGCGGCGTCTGGGAGTATAGCGTCGAGCTAGCGCGCGGCCTCAGCGCCGCGGGTGTCGAGGTCGTCGTCGCCAGCGTCGGGCCGCCGCCGAGTGCGGACCAGCGCGCGATGTTCGCCGCCGCCTCGTCCTGCACCCTGATCGAGACAGACCTGCCCCTCGATTGGCTATGCGCGGATGCGCCACCCGTCCTGGCCGCGGGCAGGGCGATCGCCGCACTCGCGTCCGAACTGTCGGTCGATCTGATCCAGCTCAACATGCCGACGCTCGCCGCCGCCGGGCCGATGCCGGTGCCGACCATCGCCGTCACCCATGGCTGTGTCGCCACCTGGTGGGAAGCCGCCCGCCCCGGCACGCCATTGGCGCGGAACTATCGCTGGCACAGCGCGCTGACCGCGGCGGCGCTGCGCAACGTCGAACGCGTCGTCGCCCCCAGTGCCGCTTATGCCGCGATCGTGCGCCGCCACTATGGCCTCGCCGAGGCGCCGCTGGCGATTTACAACGGCCGCACCCCCCTGCGCACCTTCGACCCGGCCGAGCCGATCGCGGACGTCGCGCTGACGGTCGGGCGGCTTTGGGACGGCGTCAAGAATGCGGCGCTGCTCGACCGGGCCGCGGCGCGGCTGCCGGTCCCCTTCCTTGCCGCCGGCGCAGCGCGCGGGCCGCATGGCGAGACGATTCGGCTGACCCATCTGCGCGAACTCGGACAGCTCTCCGCCGACCAGATCGCCGGCCATCTTGCCAAGCGGCCGGTATTCGTCTCCGCCGCCAGCTTCGAACCCTTCGGCCTCGCGGTGCTGGAGGCGGCGCAGGCAGGTTGCGCCCTGGTCCTCGCCGACAATCCGACCTTCCGCGAATTGTGGGCCGGTGCGGCGCTGTTCGTCCCGATCGGCGAGGACGGCTGGTGCAGCGCGATCGAGGGGCTGATCCTCGATCCCTCCCGCCGCCACGCTTTGGGCGAAGCCGCCCGCAGCCGCGCCGGCCACTACACCCCCGCCGCCACCGCGGCGGCTATGCTCGCGCTCTACCGCGACCTGCTCGCCGCGCGTCCCCCCGCCAGCAAGGTCGCCGCATGAGGATCGTCTATTTCACCCACAGCCTCGCCTCCTGCTGGAACCACGGCAACGCCCATTTCCTGCGCGGCGTGCTCAGCGAGCTGATCGCGCGCGGCCACGACGTGCGCGTATTCGCGCCGGAAAACAGCTGGAGCCTGACCAACCTCTATGCCGACCATGGTCCCGATGGCCTCGCTGCCTATCGCGCTGCCTATCCGGAGCTCGGCTCGGTCAGCTATCCGGAGGACGCCGACGTCGAGGAGATGGTCGACGGCGCCGACCTCGTCCTCGTTCACGAATGGAATGCGCACCGGCTGGTCGCCGATCTCGGCCGCCTGCGCCAGCGCGGCGCACGCTGGTCCCTGCTGTTCCACGACACCCACCATCGCGCGGTCAGCGAGCCCGACCAGATGCGCGCCTACGATCTGTCGGGCTATGACGGCGTGCTGGCCTTCGGCGAGACGCTGAGCGCCGTCTATCGGCAATGGGGCTGGGGCGCACGCGTCTGGACCTGGCATGAGGCCGCCGACATCCGCCGCTTCCACCCGCCTGCTGTCGAGGGGCCGCGCGAGGGGCTGGTCTGGGTCGGCAATTGGGGCGACGGCGAGCGCACCGAGGAGCTGGAGCGCTTCCTGTTCGAGCCTGCGCGCGCCGCGGGACTGGGCCTCGACATCTATGGCGTCCGGTATCCGGTGGAGGCCAGGGCGACGCTGGCCCGATATGGCGCGCGCTATCACGGTTGGGCGCCCAATGCGGCGGCGCCGGCGCTGTTCGCGCGGGCGCTGGCGACCGTCCACGTGCCGCGCCGTTATTATGCGACCATCTTGCCCGGCATTCCGACGATCCGCGTCTTCGAGGCGCTCGCCTGCGGCATCCCGCTCGTCTCCGCGCCGTGGGACGATAGCGAAGGGCTGTTCCGCGTCGGCGAGGATTTCCTGATGGTCCGCTCGGGCGAGGACATGGCCGTCGCGTTGGGCGTGATCCGTGACGATCCGGACCGCCGCAACGCCCTCGTCGCCGCTGGGCTCGCGACGATCCGCGCCCGGCATACCTGTGCGCATCGCGTCGACGAACTGCTCGCCATCGTCGACCGCCTCCACGACACTCCCGCGAAGGACGCCGCATGAAAATCGCCTTCTACGGCTCCAGCCTCGTTTCCTCCTACTGGAATGGCGCTGCTACCTATTATCGCGGCATCCTCAAGGCGCTGCATGCACGCGGCCACGACATCACCTTTTACGAGCCCGATGCCTTCGAAAGGCAGCAGCATCGCGACATCGAGGCGCCGCCCTATGCGAAGTCCGTCGTCTACCCGGCGACGGCCGACGCGCTAAATGCCGTGCTGGCCGAGGCGGCGAACGCCGACGTCGTGGTCAAGGCGAATGGCGTCGGCGTGTTCGACGCCGAACTGCTCGATGGCATCGTCCGCCATGCCCGCGCCGATGCGATCAGGATCTTCTGGGACGTCGACGCCGCCGCGACGCTGGACGAGATGCGCGCCGACGCCAGTCATCCGGTGCGGCGCGTGCTGCCCGACCTCGACATGGTGCTGACCTATGGCGGCGGCCCGCCGGTGGTCGATGCCTATCGCGGCTTCGGCGCGGCGCAATGCGTGCCGGTCTACAATGCGCTCGATCCGGAGACGCACCATCCGGTGCCGCGCGACGAACGCTTCTCCTGCGATCTCGCCTTCCTCGGCAACCGCCTGCCGGATCGGGAGTCGCGGGTGGAGGAATTCTTCCTCAAACCGGCGGCGTTGCTGCCGGAACAGCGCTTTCTGATCGGTGGCAACGGCTGGGAGAGCAAGGCGATGCCCGGCAACGTCCGCCATCGCGGCCATGTCTACACCGCCGAGCACAACGCCTTCAACTGCACCCCGCGCGCGGTGCTCAACGTCGCGCGCGACAGCATGGCGCATATCGGCTTCTCGCCGGCGACCCGGGTATTCGAGGCGGCGGGTGCCGCCGCCTGCCTGATCACCGATGCGGGGGAGGGTATCGAACAGTTCCTGCAACCCGACGCGGAGGTGCTGGTCGCCCGGGACGGCCAGGACGTCGCGGAGC
>JAEWJQ010000360.1 GCA_023386515.1 Pseudomonadota bacterium
GCTCGGCGCGGGCGACGCGCCATGCCTGCCCCGCCACCGTCGCCGCGGCGATCGCGACGGCGGCGACGCCGGCCAGCACGAAGAACGCCGGCGACAGCGCGATCCGGTCGGCGAAGGCCGCCAGCCACTGCCGCATCGCATAAAAGGCGATCGGCGCGGCGAGCACCGTACCGATCAGGACAGGCCGCAGGAATTGCCCGATCAGCAGCCGCAGCACCTCGGCGGTCGAGGCGCCGAGCGTCTTCCTGATCCCGATCTCCTTGACCCGCCGCGCCGTGTCGAACGAAGCGAGCCCGTACAGGCCGATACACGCGATGATCACCGCCAGCACCGCCCCCATGGTGAACAGCCGCATGCGCTGCGCATCCTCCCGAATATAGTAATCGTAACGAGCCTGCTCGACGGTGTGCGCGTCGAACGGCACGTTGGGCGCCAATTGCCGCCACACCCGCTCGATCGCGGCGATCGTCGCCGGGGTGTCGCCCGTGTAGCGGACGAAACCGTTGGCATTGTCCTGCGGTTCGTGGCGCCACACGAACATGATCGCATTGTCCGCTTCCTCCGGCCCGTTGAAGCGCAGGTCCGCGACGACGCCGATGACCTGCGTCGCATCCTTGCTGCGCGCCAGCAGATGGCCGACCGCCTGTTGCGGCGTGCCGAGGCCCAGTTTGCGGACGGCGGCGGCGTTCAGGACGGCGTTGCCCGCGCCCAATCCGTCCTTCGCGTCGGACCGATCGCCGGCGACGCGGGGGTCGAAGTCGCGACCGGCGATCAGCCGCACGCCCATCAGCTTCAGGAAGCCGTCACCGACATCGGTATAATTGATGGGTTGCTCGCCGTCGCGGCCGGGCAGTTTGAGCGAGCGGATCATGTAGGTGCCGCCGGCCGGTGTCGAACGGCTGTGCGTGGCGAGCGTCACGCCCGGCACTTGCGAAATGCCGGCGAGCAGACGCAGGCGGCGCTGTGGGTCAAGCGCCGAATCGCCCAGCGACGATATCAGCAACAGCCCCTTCTGGTCGAAGCCGAGGTCGGCATTGGCGACATGGCGGGTCTGCGCGACGAGGACGGCCGTGCCGGTACCCAGGGCGATCGCAATGGTGAATTGCAGCACCACCAGCGCCTGGCGCAGGCGCCGTCCGGCCAGGCCGCCGCCGGGCGCTCGCGCCGATGCCAGCACGCTTGCCGGGCGAAAGCCGGACAGCATGAACGCCGGATAGACGCCGGCGAGCACGCCCGTCGCGACGATTAACAAAGCGAGCGGCAACAGGATCGACGTCGAGCCGAGATAATGGATCGCGAGCGACGTACCGCCCGCGGCATTGACCAGGGGCAGCGCCAATTCCGTCAGCGCCAGCCCGATTAGGCCGGCCAGCATCGTCCCGACGATCGCTTCTGCCAGGAACTGGACGATCAGCATCCGCCGCGTCGCGCCCAGCACCTTGCGCATCGCAACCTCACGCGCGCGCAGGCCAGCGCGGGCCGTCGCCAGATTGACGTAATTGACGATCGCGATCAGCAGCGTGACGATCCCGATCGCGCCCAATGTGGCCACGACCGTGACCGACGACGCCTTGCGCAAATGCAGGCTGTCGAGCGCCAGCAGCGTATTCGTCACCTTGGTGCCGGCGATCGATTCGTCGAGCGGATGCCGCTTCAGGAAGGCGGGCATGTCCGCTTCCAGCGCCCGAGCCGCAGCGGCATCCGACAGCCGCAGCAGGACGGTCGAAGCTCCGAATGCCCAGCTGTCACCTTTCGTCGAAGGCGGATCGATGGGCAGGAAAATGTCCGCCTTGAACTGCGTGTCGCCGGGCAGGTCGCGCAGCACCGCGGCGACGATCGCATTGACCGGCTTGCCCTGCAGCGTCATCGTCAACGTCCGGCCGATCGCACCAGCCGCGCTGCCGAAATAGGTCCGGGCCACGGTTTCGGTGACCACCGCCGATCCTGGCCGGGCGAGCGCCCGCGTCGGGTCGCCCGCCAGCGCCGGGTAGCGCAGGATGCGAAAGAAGGATGGATCGGCCCGGATCAGTTTCTGCGCGACGGCATTGCTGCCGTTGCGGACGCTGGCGACCTCGTTGGTGAAGCGCGTGCCCTCCACCCCCGGATGTTCGCTGCGCAACAGGGTCAGAAACTGCTGCGACGTCGTGTCGTTGTCGAAGCCGACCGGGAAGGCCGGCACCTGCACGTGCGAATGCACCATCCACAGCCGGTCGCTGCCGGGAACCCAGCGGCCGTAGCCCGTCTCGAACCGGACGAACAGGAACAGCACCAGGAACACCGCGATGCCAAGCGCCAGCCCGCCGATGTTGAGCACCGCATACAGCCGGTGCCGGGCCAGCGAGCGATAGAGCGAGGTCAGGATCGACGGCATGATGCGCTCCTATTCGTAGCGCAAAGCGCGAGCGGGTTCGGCGCGGGCGACGCGCCACGCCTGGACGAAGATCGTCGCGGTGGCGATGACGACCGCGACCAGCGCGACGCCGATGAAGAACAGCGGCGACAGCGCGATGCGGTCGTCGAACCCGCCCAGCCAGCGGCGCATGGCCAGAAAGGCGATCGGCCAAGCGATGATGTTCGCCAGTACGACGGGGCGCATGAACTGCACGATCAGCAGGCGGAGCACGTCCGCGGTCGACGCGCCCAGCGTCTTGCGGATACCGATCTCCTTGATCCGCCGCGCGGTGTCGAAGGCGGCGAGCCCGTAGAGGCCGATGCAACCGATCAGCACCGCCAGCACCGCGCCGATGGTGAACAGGTTGGCCCGCTGCGCGTCCTGCTTGTAATATTCGTTGTACAGATTCTCCTCGACGCTGCGCCCCTTGAACGGGATGGTCGGCACCAGTCGCTTCCACGTCGCCTCGGCGAGGTCGCGGAACTTCGTGGGATCACCCTGGTAGCGGACGGTCGCGAACGGGCTGGCGAAGGGCTTACTCGAGTAGCGATATTCGACCCCGCCGACCCGCTCGCGCGGACCGCGGAAACGCAGGTCGTCGACGACACCGATGATCGTCATCAGGCCGTTGCCGTCGAGCGACCGCCCGAGTGCCGCCGCCGGGCTGGCAAAGCCGAGGTCGATCGCCGCGCTCCGATTGATGACGACGTTGTAGGGTGTCGTGCTGCCCTTCTGGCGTAGCGCCATGTCGTCGGCGGGATGCGCCCGGTCGAACAGCCGGCCGGCGATCAGCCGCCCGCCGAAGGTGCGGAAGTAATCGTCGCCGACCACCACGTCCATGATCGACCGCCCGCGGCTGCGGTCCTGGCCGGCGCGGAAGATGGTCGAATTGTTGGTCGTCATCTGGCTACCCGGTGTGTTCTGGCCGGAGGTGACGGCGACCACGCCCGGCAGGGCGGCGAAGGCGCGCAGCACGGACGCCTTCTGACTGTCGTCGACCCAGGCGTACTTCTTCAGGATGAACAGGCCGTCGCGCTGGAAGCCGAGGTCGGCGGCGCGGACATGCGCCGCCTGCGCCAGCATCGTCGCGGTGCTGATGCCGAAGGCGATGGCGATGGCGAACTGGCCGACGACCAGCGC
>JAEWJQ010000379.1 GCA_023386515.1 Pseudomonadota bacterium
ACGCCGGCCCTTGCCGCCGGGCCGCCGGGCACCACTGCCTCAACGGCCACCGGACGCTCGAACCCGAAGCTGACCTTCGCCTGGGCGCGCAGCGGCGCGTCATATTGGCCGATGCTGTGCAGCGCCCAACCGGGAGTCGGCTGACGATCGCGGCACAGAGCGGCGTTGGCGGTGGTGAGGCGATAGGCGATGGCGGCCATGCGCCCGTCGACCTCGCGCAGCGCGGCAAAGGTGGCGGCGGGAGCGGCGGGCGTGACGGCGAGGGTCAAAGCGGTGAGGAACGCGAACGGCATGGCGCGATAGTAGCGGGTCACGCTGCCCCCGGCCATTCCCCCGCCCGCCGATCGGTCAGCCCCTTTGACAAGCCTGCACCCCGCCCCTATATCCCGGACCTCACCACAGCTTTCGGGACATGGGGCGCCGTCGCGCAGCGCCTGCATACGAATGGGAAGCTGCCGGTATCATAGACGCTTCAAGGCCGACGCACGTTGCTGCGCTCGGCTTTTTGGCGTCTCTGACCAATCCGCGTCCCGTCCGGAGGCATCCGGGCACGATATACGGCTGACGAGGCACAATAGATCCATGGCGACCAAGGCGATCCAGCAGGCCAGCACCGCAAAGCGGCGCATCCGCAAGATCTTCGGCGACATCCACGAAGTCATCCAGATGCCGAACCTGATCGAGGTTCAGCGTGAAAGCTACGAGCAGTTCCTGCGCTCCGATAAGAGCACGGGTCACGTCTCGGGCCTGGAGAAGACGCTGCGCTAGGTGTTCCCGATCCAGGATTTCGCCGGCACCGCCTATCTCGACTTCGACGACTACGTCCTCGAACCGCCGAAGTTCGACGTGGAAGAATGCCGCCAGCGCGGCATCACCTATGCCGCGCCGATGCGCGTCACCCTGCGCCTGACCGCGTTCGAGGTCGATCCGGATACCGAGGCCAAGTCGGTCATCGATATCAAGGAACAGGACGTCTACATGGGCGACATGCCGCTGATGACGGAGAACGGCACCTTCTTCATCAACGGCACCGAGCGCGTCATCGTCAGCCAGATGCACCGGTCGCCGGGCGTGCTGTTCGACCATGATCGCGGCAAGACCCATGCCAGCGGCAAGTATCTCTTCGCCGCCCGCGTCATTCCGTATCGCGGCTCGTGGCTCGACTTCGAGTTCGACGCCAAGGACATCGTCAACGTCCGCATCGACCGCAAGCGCAAGCTGCCGGTGACGGCGCTGCTCTATGCGCTCGGCATGAACTCGGAAGAGATCCTCAATTATTTCTATAACCGCGTGACCTTCGTCCGGGGCGAAGGCGGCTGGCGCATTCCGTTCGCCGCCGAGAACTGGCGCGGCGTGAAGCCGATGTTCGACATCGTCGACGCCAAGTCGGGCGAAGTCGTGTTCGCCGCCGGCCAGAAGATCAGCCCGCGTGCCGCCAACAAGGCCGGCAAGGACGGCCTCACCGAGCTGCTGATCCCGACCGAGGAGATCTTCGGCCGCTACAGCGCTTATGATCTGATCAACGAGACCACCGGCGAGATCTACGTCGAGGCGGGTGACGAGATCACCGCCGAGAATCTGGAGAGCCTCGACAAGGCGGGCGTCGATACGATCGAGCTGCTCGACATCGACTTCCTCACTACCGGGCCGTGGATCCGCAACACGCTGAAGGCCGACAAGGCCGAGGAGCGCGAGCAGGCGCTGAGCGACATCTATCGCGTCATGCGCCCCGGCGAGCCGCCGACGCTCGAGACGGCGGAAGCGTTGTTCGCCGGCCTGTTCTTCGATCCGGACCGCTACGACCTGTCGGCGGTGGGCCGCGTCAAGCTGAACATGCGCCTCGACCTCGACGCGCCGGACACGGTGACGACGCTGCGCAGCGAGGACATCCTCGCGGTGATCAAGACGCTGGTCGGCCTGAAGGACGGCAAGGGCGAGATCGACGATATCGACAACCTCGGCAACCGCCGCGTGCGTTCGGTGGGCGAGCTGCTGGAGAACCAGTATCGCGTCGGCCTGCTCCGCATGGAGCGCGCCGTGAAGGAGCGTATGTCGTCGGTCGACGTGTCGACGGTGATGCCGAACGACCTGATCAACGCCAAGCCGGCCGTGGCCGCGGTGCGCGAGTTCTTCGGCTCGTCGCAGCTGTCGCAGTTCATGGACCAGACCAACCCGCTGTCCGAAGTGACGCACAAGCGTCGCGTCTCGGCGCTCGGGCCGGGCGGTCTGACGCGTGAGCGCGCGGGCTTCGAGGTCCGCGACGTTCACCCGACGCACTATGGCCGCATCTGTCCGATCGAGACGCCGGAAGGCCCGAACATCGGTCTGATCAACTCTCTGTCGACCTTCGCCCGCGTCAACAAGTACGGCTTTATCGAGACGCCGTACCGCAAGGTGAACAACGGCCAGGTGACCAACGAGGTCGTCTATCTGTCGGCGATGGAGGAGCAGAAGCACACCGTCGCGCAGGCATCGGCCGCGACCGACGCGGACGGCCGCTTCACCGAGGATCTGGTCTCGGCGCGTCAGGCGGGCGAGTTCCTGATGGCGCTGCCCGAGACGATCACGCTGATGGACGTGTCGCCGAAGCAGCTCGTCTCGGTCGCCGCCTCGCTGATCCCCTTCCTCGAGAAGGACGACGCGAACCGCGCGCTGATGGGCTCGAACATGCAGCGCCAGGCGGTGCCGCTGGTCAAGGCCGAGGCGCCGTTCGTCGGCACCGGCATGGAAGAGACGGTGGCGCGCGACTCGGGCGCCGCGATCTCGGCCAAGCGCGCCGGCGTCGTCGACCAGGTCGATGCGACCCGTATCGTCGTGCGCGCCACCGGTGAGGTGGATGCGAGCGTCAGCGGCGTCGACATCTACACGCTGATGAAGTTCCAGCGTTCGAACCAGTCGACCTGCATCAACCAGCGTCCGCTGGTGAAGGTGGGCGACGTGGTCGAGGCCGGCGACACGATCGCCGACGGCCCGTCGACCGAATTCGGCGAGCTGGCGCTGGGCCGCAACGTCCTCGTCGCGTTCATGCCGTGGAACGGCTACAACTACGAGGACTCGCTCCTGATCAACGAGCGGATCGTGAAGGACGACGTGTTCACGTCGATCCACATCGACGAGTTCGAGGTCATGGCCCGCGACACCAAGCTCGGGCCGGAGGACATCACGCGCGACATTCCCAACGTCGGCGAGGAGGCTTTGCGCAACCTCGACGAGGCGGGCATCGTCTATATCGGCGCCGAGGTGGAGCCGGGCGACATCCTGGTCGGCAAGATCACGCCGAAGGGCGAAAGCCCGATGACGCCGGAAGAAAAGCTGCTGCGCGCGATCTTCGGTGAAAAGGCATCGGACGTGCGCGACACGTCGCTGCGCCTGCCGCCGGGCGTTGCCGGCACCGTGGTCGACGTGCGCGTCTTCAACCGCCACGGCATCGACAAGGACGAGCGCGCGATGGCGATCGAGCGCGAGGAGATCGAGCGCCTGAAGAAGGACTCGGACGACGAGCGCACGATCCTCAACCGGGCGACGTGGAGCCGCCTGCGCGAGATGCTGCTGGACCAGGTCGCGACCGGCGCCCCGAAGGGCGTGAAGAAGGGCTCGACCATCGACATGGACCTGCTCGACAGCGTCGACCGCCACGAGTGGTGGAAGTTCGCGGTGCAGGACGATGCGGTCCAGGCGAACCTGGAAGCCGTCAAGCAGCAGTATGACGAGGCGACCAAGCGCATCCGCGACAAGTTCGAGGATCGCCGCGAGAAGCGGGAGCGGGGCGACGAGCTGCCGCCGGGCGTGCTGAAGATGGTCAAGGTGTTCGTCGCGGTGAAGCGCAAGCTGCAGCCCGGCGACAAGATGGCCGGCCGCCACGGCAACAAGGGCATCATCAGCCGCATCCTGCCGCAGGAAGACATGCCGTTCCTCGAGGACGGCACGCCGGTCGACTTCGTGCTCAACCCGCTGGGCGTGCCGTCGCGCATGAACGTCGGGCAGATCTTCGAGACGCACCTGGGCTGGGCCGCGCGCGGCCTCGGCCGCAAGATCGGTGCGGCGCTCGACCAGTGGCGGGCCGAGAACCCGAACCCGACGCCGGGACAGGCGCCGGAGGCGGTGAAGGACGCGCTGCGGCTGGCCTACGGCGACAGCTATGTCGAGGAACTCGACAAGCGCTCGCCCGAGCAGCTGATCGATCTGGCGCAGAACGTCCGTACCGGCGTTCCGATGGGCACCCCGGTGTTCGACGGCGCGGTGGAATCGGACGTGGCCGACATGCTGAAGCTCGCCGGGCTGGACGAATCGGGTCAGGTGACCCTGTTCGACGGCCGCACCGGCGACGCCTTCGACCGCAAGGTCACCGTCGGCTACAAGTACGTGCTGAAGCTGCACCATCTGGTCGACGACAAGTTCCACGCGCGGTCGATCGGCCCCTACTCGCTCGTCACCCAGCAGCCGCTGGGCGGTATGGCGCAGTTCGGCGGCCAGCGCTTCGGCGAGATGGAGGTCTGGGCGCTCCAGGCGTATGGCGCCGCCTATACGCTGCAGGAAATGCTGACGGTGAAGTCGGACGACGTGGTCGGCCGCACCAAGGTCTACGAGGCGATCGTCAAGGGTGACGACACGTTCGAGGCCGGCATTCCGGAGAGCTTCAACGTGCTCGTCAAGGAAATGCGCTCGCTCGGCCTCAACGTCGACCTGCACAACTCCAAGATGGGACCGGCGCCGACCTCCGAGGCTGCCGAGTAACGCTTGCGATTTCATGCCCGGCGGTTCGCCGGGCATTCGCGCTCCGCCCGGACGTTGAGCGGGGCGCGGTCAAAGAGAATTTCGAATTTGCTGCCGGTGACGATCGGCACGCGAGGAGA
>JAEWJQ010000410.1 GCA_023386515.1 Pseudomonadota bacterium
CCATCGAACAGCCCGCCTCGATCCTGGTCGTCGACGACGACCGCGAGATCCGCACCCTGCTGACCCAAAGCCTCGGCGCGCGTGGCTATCGCGTGCAGGCGGCGGCGAACACGCGCGAGATGGATGCGGTGCTGGAGCGCGACCGGATCGACGCGGTGCTGCTCGACGTGATGATGCCTGGCGAGGACGGCATCTCCGCCTGTCGCCGGATCGCGCGGGACGACGGGCCGGCGGTCATCTTTCTCAGCGCGCTGGGCGAGGAGCGGGACCGTATCGTCGGGCTGGAGCTTGGCGCGAGCCATTATCTGCCCAAGCCGTGCAGCGCGCGCGAGGTGTTGGCGACGGTGCGCGCGGCCTTGCGGGCGCGACGGCAGATGCAGGCGGGCGAGCGACTGCGGCTCGGCTTCGACGGCTGGACGATGGATCTGGTCGCGCATGAGATCTTCGATCCGGCTGGCGTGCTGGTCGGGCTGACCGATGGCGAATTCGCGTTGCTGCGTGCCTTCGTCGAGCGACCGCGGCGCGTGCTGTCGCGCGAATTGCTGCTGGAAGCGGCGCGTGGCCCCAACAGCGATGCCTTCGATCGGGCGATCGACGTTCAGATCAGCCGCGTCCGCCGCATGCTGCGCAGGGGCGGCGACGAGATGATCCGGACGATCCGCAACGAAGGCTATCTGTTCGTGCCCGCCGTGACCCGACTGTGACCGGGGGATCAGGGCAGGCAGAGGAGATTCCCGGCATCGTCCCCGGCCGCCGGCTGGGCCTGTCGCTGTTCTGGCGAATCTTCCTGGTCATGCTGGCGAGCGTCGCCAGCGTGCAACTGGTCAACGTCGCATTGCTCGTGTTCGTCAGCCCGCCGACCCCCCGGATCTTTTCGGTGGCACAGGTCGCCAGTGCGCTCCGCACCGGGCACGATGCCACCGGTGAGATCAAGCTGGCGCGCGTGGCCGACGTCCCGGACGACAATGACTGGCGCACTGACCGGCTCGAACAGGCGATCGCCGATCACCTGCGCATCGCCCCGGATCGGGTGCGCATCCATTTCGGCGGTCCGGCGACGGCGTTCCGGCCGTTCCCGCCGGTCGTCTTCGGACCGCATCACCGGCCGCCGCCGGACGCGCGCAGCCAGATCCTGTTCGGCGGCTTCACCGTCGGGGTACAGCGATCCGGCGGCGACTGGGTGGTGGCGCGGGCGGTGCGGACCGGGCTGGAGGGGTGGCGCTGGCGCGCGCTGCTATGGCTGCTTGCGGCCTTGGTCGCGGTCGCCCCCTTCGCCTGGTTCCTCGCCAGCCGTTCAACGCGGCCGCTTCGCATCTTCACCGCCGCCGCCGAACGGCTGGGCCGCGATCCGCGCGCCGCGCCGGTACCGGTCGACGGGCCGACCGAGGTCGCCGATGCCGCGGTGGCGTTCAACCGCATGCAGACGCGGCTCAACCGCTATGTCGAGGATCGCACCACCGTGATCGCGGCGATCGCGCACGACCTGCGCACCCCGCTGATGCGACTCGCCCTACGGCTGGAGCAGGCGCCCGAGCCGATCCGCGCCGCCAGCGAGGCGGATATCCACGACATGCACGCGATGATCGCCGCCGGCCTCGCCTTCTTTCGCGACTCGACCCAATCGGTCGAGCGCCGCCCGCTCGACCTGCGTTCGCTGACCGAGAGCATCGTCGACGATCTCGCCGACCGTGGCGCGGCAGTGACGCTGGCGGATGGCGAACCGCTGGTGCTGACCGGCGATGCGACGGGGATCAAGACGATCATCGGCAATCTGGTCGGCAATGCGCTCAAATATGCCGGAGACGCAGAGCTGACGCTGAGCCGTGACGGCGATCATGCGCAGATCGCCGTGCGGGATCACGGCCCCGGGATCGACCCCGACGATCTCGATCGGGTGTTCGAACCCTTTTTCCGCGGCGAGCGGTCGCGCAACCGCGACACCGGCGGCATCGGTCTCGGTCTGGCAAGCGTGCGTGGTGTCGCACGGGCGCATGGCGGCGATGCGGACATTGCCAACCATCCGGACGGCGGCGTCATCGCGACGGTCTGGCTGCCGATCTGAACGATGCGACGGGCCGGTCCGTCCGGCTGCGCGGCGGACATCCCGGTCCGCGTCTAGTGACGCGACGGGCCGGCCGGCGCCGTCGTGCCCAATTGGTCGGCGATGATCCAGCGACGGCTGATCGCCAGCCGCATCAGCATCAGGCCGCAGCAGCGGCAGCGCGCGCGGGCGACGTCGCCCGTTTCGCGGATCACGCTGCCGGGCCGGTGGCGGCTCGCCGTGCAGCGCGGCACGCGAGCGGAGGGGGAGAGCGTTGCCATGGCCCATCATCGCCGACCCGATTTGCAGGCGCATGTCCGCCGCCGCGATCGCCGGACATACCCCAGACATACCGCGCGGCTAGGACGGCGGCGTCGGTGCTGTTCTCTCCCAATCAAGCATCACCGGCCTATCGGGTGCTCCCCGGCGCCCGGACCCGGGCTGCGGTGGCTTTCAGCCGTCGCAGCCCGGATAATCCTCAGGCCGCGGGCGGGTCGATCGCCGCCACCGCCAGCACCCGGATCGCGCCGTCACGACCGTTGAACGGCAATTCGTCGCCTGCTTCCGCCCCGATCAGCGCCTGCGCCAGCGGCGCGCCGAAGGCGATACGGTCCTGCTTCGGATCCGCCTCGTCATCGCCGACGATCGCGATCCGGCGTTCCCGCCCCGCCACTATCGCCGTCACCAGCGTGCCGAACCCGATCGTCCCGTCGCCGGGCGCCGGCGTCCATTCCGCGGTCGCACGCCGGGTCTGCCAGTAGCGCAGGTCGCGGCGCAGCGTCTCTGCCTCCGCCTCCGGCGCGGTCGCCAGCGCCTGCTCGATCGCGGCGATCCGCTCGGCGATCAGCGCCAGCCCGGCACGCGTCACCCGGTTGGGACCTGCGGGCAAGGGAATCTCGAACTTCGGTTCGAGATGCTCGTCATCGCTTTCGCGGCGGAATGCCACGCTCATGCCGGTCGCCTTTCACGTCCTATAAGGAAAGGGGGTCTGTCCCGGCCCGGGACGGTCCGGACTTAACCACCTTTGTCGCTGGTCGAAATCGTAAACAAGGCGTTAACACCTCGCTATGAAACGACGTCTAGTCATCACCAACGAAGCGGCCCGCCATCCTTTCCGTCAGGCGTTGCCGCCGCCGCCCGTGGCGCGCGCGGCGCATAACGACGATCAGGACTGGAAGCTGTTCATGCTCAGCTTCGCCGCCTTCTTCATCTGTTTCTACACGCTGTTGATCTGACGGAAGGCGGGGCCGCCTGCGCTCAGTCGCAGGCGCGGTGCAGCCGCTGCGCGATCCAGGCGGATAC